>CALMNS010000245.1:3101-20064 GCA_937871635.1 uncultured Solirubrobacter sp. | reverse complement strand
GTTCAGCACGCGCATGCCGTGCTGGCCCCCGAGCGGGATCTCGACCTGGGCACGCTGGAGCGGACCTTCACCCTCCGGTGCCACGATGCCGTCACGACCGCGATCGGCCCCGGGCTGCTCGTGCTCCTCGGCGTCACCCACGACGACGACGGCGAGCGGGCCGACCGGCTGGCCGACAAGGTCGCCGCCCTGCGGATCTTCCCCGACGCCGACGGGCGCATGAACGAGCCGGTGGGGCCCCGCGAGATTCTCCTGGTCCCGCAGTTCACGCTCTACGGCGACGCCCGGCGCGGCAACCGGCCGACCTTCACCGCGGCGGCCCCCGCGGCGCTCGCCGAGCCCCTCTACGAGCGCGTCCGCGCCCGGCTCGGGGCGCAGGGCGGGCGGTTCGGGGCACACATGCAGGTCGACTCCTCCGGCGACGGCCCCGTGACGCTCCTCCTCGAGGTCTGAGCCCGGGTACGCTCCGGCCCATGCCGCCGGAAGCCCGCTTCGTCTGCCGCTTCGCCGCCGAGCCGCCGCAGGAGGGGTCGCCCTCCGGGCGCTGGGAGGAGCGGCTGCGCGAGGAGTTCCTCGCCGCGGTCGGGGCGATCGACCCCGGCGAGACGGACCTCGGGGAGCCCGGCGAGCCGGTCTGGCACCCCGACCGCACCTGGGGCGGGCGGACCTTCGTCCCCGTCACCGCCCCCACCTCGACCGGTCTCGAGCTGTTCGGCTACGTGTCGTTCGTCGGGGGCGGGGCCGACGGCGAGGAGGAGCTGAACGACTTCTACGCCTCGGCCGACTTCACCGACGAGACGGCCGAGCGCAACCCCGACTGGCGCCTTGACCTCTGCGACGAGGTGGTCGGCGGCTGGCGCGGCGAGGGCGGGAGCGTCGCGGCGATGACGCTCGTGTGGGGCCGCCCGCTGGTCGCCGACGGGGTGGTGGTCACCGCCGAGCTCGCCGGCCTCGCGGTCGACCAGTGCGCGGTCGCCGACGGCCGCTTCACGCTCCTGGCCCCGGACGACTACCGCGGCGACTTCCTCGACATCAAGCTCTTCGACCGGCGCGCCAACCAGATCGCGAGCGAGTCGCTTTACGACGAGGACTGAGCCGCCGCCCGGGCGCTGTCGCCACGCGGCTCGGGCAGCAGGTCCCCCGCGCTGACGGGCGACTCGGGCGCGACGGTCGCCGCGCGGATCTCCTGCTCGGAGACGTTCTGCGGGTGGTGGCAGGCCACCAGGTGCCCGCCGCCGTAGTCGACCAGCGGCGGCTCGACGGTCGAGCACACCTCGGTGGCGAACGGGCAGCGGGTGTGGAAGCGGCAGGCCGGCGGCGGGTCGATCGGCGACGGGACGTCCCCCTGCAGGACGACGCGCCGGCGCGCCCGGTTCTCGCGCGGGTCCGGGATCGGGATGGCGGAGAGCAGCGCGGCGGTGTAGGGGTGGACCGGCTTGGTGTAGAGCTCCTCGGCCGGGGAGACCTCGACGACCTTGCCGAGGTACATCACCGCGACCCGGTCCGAGACGTGCCGGACGACGCCGAGGTCGTGGGCCACGAAGACGTAGGTGAGCCCGAAGTCGTCCTGCAGGTCGTCGAGCAGGTTCACGATCTGGGCCTGGACGGAGACGTCGAGCGCCGAGACGGGCTCGTCGGCGACGATCAGCTTGGGCTCGAGGGCGAGGGCGCGGGCGATCCCGATCCGCTGGCGCTGGCCGCCGGAGAACTCGTGCGGGAAGCGGTTGTAGTGCTCGGCCTGGAGCCCGACGCGCTCGAGCAGCGTCTGGACCCGGGTCTTGACGCTGCCCTCGCCGCCCTTCGCCCCGCCGTGGAGCTTGATCGGGTCCCCGACGATCTGGCCGACGCGCTTGCGCGGGTTCAGCGACGCGTACGGGTCCTGGAAGATCATCTGCATCTCCGAGCGCAACGGCCGCAGCTGCGCGCGCGACAGCGTGGTGATGTCGCGCCCTTCGAAGCGGACGGTGCCCGCCGTGGGGTCGAGCAGGCGCAGCAGGCAGCGCGAGAGCGTCGACTTGCCGCAGCCCGACTCCCCGACCACCCCGAACGTCTCCCCGCGGCGCAGCGAGAAGGTCACGTCGTCGACGGCGTGCACCCGGGCGACCTCGCGGTCGATCAGCAGCCCCGACTTGATCGGGAAGTACTGCTTGAGGTGGTCGACCTCGACGAGCGCGTCGGTGTCGGCGGCCTCGCTCACGCCGTCGCCTCGAGCCCGATCCGGCCCTCGACGGCGCGCTTGGCCGCCTTCTCCTGCGGCGAGAGCCAGCAGCGGTCGATCTGCGTCCCGCCCGCGCGCGCCGCGAGCGGGGGCAGCTCGGCGCAGCGGTCGAACTCGTGCGGGCAGCGCGTGCGGAAGCGGCAGCCCTTGGGCGGGGCGATGAGCGACGGGGGCGCGCCGGCGATCGAGGGCAGCCGGCGCGGCTTGACGCCGTCGACCCGGGCCAGGGAGCCCAGCAGGCCCCACGTGTAGGGGTGCTGCGGGTTGTAGAAGAGCTCTTCGAGCGTCCCCTGCTCGACCACCATCCCGCCGTACATGACGAGCACGCGGTCGGCGATCTCGGCCACCACGCCGAGGTCGTGGGTGATGAGGATGACCGAGCCGAGCTCGGAGCGCAGGTCCCCGATCAGCGAGATGATCTGCGCCTGGATGGTCACGTCGAGTGCGGTGGTCGGCTCGTCGGCGATCAGGATCCGGGGCGAGTTGGCCAGCGCCATGGCGATCATCGCCCGCTGGCGCATGCCGCCGGAGAACTCGTGCGGGTAGTTGTCGATCCGCGACTCGGGCGACGGGATCCCCACGCGGCGCAGGAGCTCGGTCGCGCGCTCGCGGGCGTCGGCCTTGGAGACCTGCTCGTGGGCCTGGATCTGCTCGGCGATCTGCCACCCGAGCTTGTAGACCGGGTGCAGCGAGGTCATCGGGTCCTGGAAGATCATCGCGATCTCGTTGCCGCGGACCCGGCGCAGCTGCTCCTGGGAGGCGTTGAGCAGGTCCTCCCCCTCGAAGCCGATGCGGCCCTCGAAGGCGGCGTTGGGCGAGCGGGTGAGCCCCATGATCGTCTGGGCGGTGACCGACTTGCCCGAGCCGGACTCCCCGACGATGGCGAGCACCTCGCCCTCGCGCAGCTCGAAGGAGACGCCGTCGACGGCCTGCACGCGCCCGTCGTCGGTCTCGAAGCCGACCCGCAGGTCCTCCACGGTGAGCAGGGCCTCAGCCACTGAGCCGGATCCGGGGGTCGAGGAACGCGTAGGCGATGTCCACCAGCGCGGAGAGCAGGACGATGAAGAACGCCCCGTAGAGCACGGTCCCGAGGATGGGCGGCAGGTCGAGCGTGCCGATCGAGTCGGCGGCGTACTGGCCGACGCCCTGCAGGTTGAAGATCGACTCGGTGAGGATCGCCCCGCCGCCGAACGCCGCGCCGAAGTCGAGCCCGAAGAGGGTGACGATCGGGATGAGCGCGTTGCGGAGCACGTGGCGCGTGGTGATCCGCCGCTCGCTCAGCCCCTTGGCCCGCGCGGTGCGCACGTAGTCCTCGTTGACCGTGTCGAGGATGTTGGACCGCAGCAGCCGCGAGTAGAAGCCGATGAAGAGGATGGAGAGCGTCGTCCAGGGCAGGATCATGTGGTAGAGCCACTGGACCGGGTCCTCGGTCAGCGGCGTGTAGCCGCCGGGTGGGAAGAGCGACACCTTGAAGGTCAGGTAGTAGAGGAGGAGGGCGCCCACCCAGAAGACGGGCAGGGAGATCCCCACGATGCCGATGATGGTGATCAGCCGGTCGGGGATCCGCCCGGCGTACTTCGCGGCCAGGATCCCGAACAGGACCCCGAGGACCACCCAGATGATCGCGGCCCCGATGACCAGCGACGCGGTGTTGGGCAGCCCGCGCAGCAGCTCCTCGCGCACGTTGGTGCCGTTGGAGTAGGACTCGAGCTCGCCCTTGAAGGTCTTCTCCATCAGGTTCGCGTACTGGGTGGGCAGCGGGTCGTTGAAGCCGAAGTCCTCGCGGATCTGCTGCACGACCGCCGGGTTCGGCGTCCGGCCGGCCAGGCGGAGCGCCGGATCGCCGTTCGGGATGACGTTGAAGATGACGAAGGTGATGATCGACAGCGCGATCAGCACGAAGAAGGTCTGCGCCAGGCGCCGGACGGTGAAGCGCAGCACGGCTAGCGGTTCCGTCCGGAAGGGGCCACTAGCGGAGCCGCACCTTGGCGCGCGGGTCGAGCGCGTCGCGGAGGCCGTCGCCGAACACGTTGAGCGACAGCACGGTGAGGACGATGGCGATGCCCGGGACGATCGCGAGGTGCGGGGCGGTGGCCAGGAAGTCGACCCCGTCGCCGATCAGGTTGCCCCACGACGGCGCCGGCGACTGGATGCCCGCGCCCAGGAACGAGAGGGCCGCCTCGGTGATGATGTTGTTGGCGATGATCAGCGTGCCGAAGACGAGGATGGTCGAGGTCACGTTGGGCAGGATCTCCGAGAACATGATCCGCCCGGGCCGCATCCCCTGGGCGATCGCCGCCTCGACGAACTCCTTCTCGCGCAGCGAGAGCACCTGGCCGCGGATGGGCCGGCCCAGGTACGGCACGTAGACAAGCCCGATGACCAGCGTCGGGATCCACAGCGAGCTGCCGCCGATCGTGAAGAGGCCGAGGTCGAGGCCGCCGATCGCGAGCGCGGTGCCGAGCGCGATGGCCAGCAGCAGCACCGGGAACGACCAGATGATGTCGAACACGCCGGAGATCACCCGGTCCGCCCAGCCCCGGAAGTAGCCCGCGATGAGCCCGAGGGAGACGGCGAGGGTCGCCGTGACGAGGGCGGCCCCGAAGCCGACCAGCAGCGAGTTGCGCCCGCCGTAGAGGAGCCGCACCGCGACGTCGCGGCCGTTGCGATCCGCTCCGAGCAGGTACTTCCTCGAGAGGCCGGGGCCGATCGGCTTGCCGTCCACCGACACGACGTCGACCCGCTGGCCGTCACGGACGATCTGACCCGTCAGGTTGTTGCGCGTCGGGGAGACCTCGGCGATCGACTTCGAGTAGATCGGGGCGCAGAGCGACAGCGCGACGATCAGCGCGAAGAGGCCGAGGAAGAAGAGCGCGACGCGGTTGCGCCGGAGCCGGCGGAGCGCAAGCTTCCAGGGCCCGAGCCCCTCGATGCGGCGCTCCTCGCCGGGCCCCTCGGCGGCGACGGCCGCCGAGGGGTCGAGGGAGAAGTCCGAGCTTGCGTCTACTTGAGGCAGAAGCGCGAGTAGTCGTGGGTGGTCAGGACGGACTCACCCTTGCAGTTCTCGAAGTCCATGCGCTCGGACATGAACGTCACCTGCTTGCGGTTGCCGTACATGCCCCAGTAGGCCTTCTCCTGGATCTCCCGGTCGACGGCCGCCCACTGCTTGAGCACCTCGTCGGTCAGCTCGGGCTCGGCGTTGAGCTTGTCGATCTTGGCGCCCAGCTCCTTGTCGGCGGCGTTGTAGGAGTAGTTGTTGTTGCCCGACTCGACGACCTTGTTCGGGTTGACGAGCACGTCGATGAAGTTCGACGGGTGCGGATAGTCCTGGAACCAGTTCGCCCAGCCCGTCTGCGCCTTCGTGTCGCGGTTGCCGACGGTGGCGAAGTATGTCTCTGCGGAGACGATCTTCGACTTCGCCTTGAGGCCGATCTGGTTGAGGACGTCGGTGTAGTACTCGATCGTCGCCTTGGTCGCCGTCTCGGGGTTGCCCCAGACGGTGACCTCCTCGCCCTCGGCGCCGGCCTCCTTGATGAGCGCCTTGGCCTTCTCGAGGTCGAAGGGGTACAGGTCCTCCGACTTCTCGTAGCCCGCCACCCCGGGGGGCAGGGTGGTGTGCGCGGGGGTGAGCACGTTGCCCTGGACCCGGTTGATCGCCTTGATGTCGATCGCGTGGTTGACGGCCTGGCGCACCTTGAGGTCGTCGAACGGCGGCACCTCCGAGTTCATGAAGAAGTAGAACGTGGAGTTGGTCGGGAACTCGTGGTAGCGATTCGCGAAGCGCTGCTTGATCTCCGGGATCCGGTCCGGCGGGGGGGCGTCGACCATGAAGTCGGCCGAGTTGTTGGCGACCTTCGTCGCCTGGTTGGCCAGTGAGCGGTCGATCTGGACGTCGATCTGGTCCAGGTTGCCCGAGTCCACCGCGGTTCCCTCCAGGGACTTGGAGAAGTTCGGGTTCTTGGCCAGCGTGTAGGACCGGTTGACCTTGACGTTCTTGATCATGTACCGGCCCGCACCCGGAGGCGGGCTCTTCGTCTGGTTCTTGGCCGGCGTGTCGCCGGGGACGAAGCCGCCGAACGGCACGGCGAGCTCGTAGACGAACGCACCGCGCGGCTCGGTCAGGGTGATCTCGATGGTGCGGGCGGCGTCGTCGGTCTTGATGCCCGAGATCTCGCCCTTCTTCTCCTCGAGGAACTTCTCGGCGCCCTCGATCGGGAGGTAGAAGCCGGCCCCCTGGGAGTCCTGCTCGAGCGCGCGCTTGACCACGTTCGCGTAGTCCGACGCCTTGATCGGGGTCCCGTCGGAGTAGGTCAGGCCCTCGCGGAGGGTGAAGCTGTAGGTCTTGTTGCCGTTGCTGATCTTGGGCATCTCGGCGGCGAGGCCGGGCACGACCTCGGCCCCCGCCTTGCCCTCCTTGTGCGGGAAGGTCATCAGCCCGGGATAGACCTGCGTGAGGGTCTGCCACCCCTCCACCGTGTACGAGAGGCCCGGATCGACGTAGTCGGGGTAGGACTGCAGGAGGATCGTCGCCTTGCCGCCCTTCTTGCCCTCAGCCGAGGCCGACTCCGCGGGGCTGCCGCCCTCGCCGCCGCCGCCGGAGCCCTCGTCGTCGGACCCGCCGCAGGCGGCGACGAACAGGGTGAGGCACAGTGCCATGAGCACCGGCCAGAGCGGCTTCCGCGGGCGCGGAGCCTCTTGATACTCCCTCATCGGGTCCCTCCAATGGTCAAGTGGGTGCATCGCGCTCACGCGCGTCACGTCCGTTGCATTCACCTTCTCTGGCGAGAAACCTACTCACTGGCAGCGTGCGCGGCCAAAGAACCGCCCTCTAGCCTTCCTTCTGGTAAGCCCCGATAGCTCAGCTGGATAGAGCGTCCCCCTCCTAAGGGGAAGGCCGCTGGTTCGAATCCAGCTCGGGGCGTTGGGAGGACCCGTTTGGTCGATCTCCATTCTCGACCAGGTCGGCCTGGCTCTGCGGATGGGCTGAGAGGTACTTCCCCCGGAGCCTTGGTTTCGGTCCGTTTGCTCCGGACGGGACCTACCCCCGCCCGTGCGGGGGCGCCCGGGGCGGCCGAAGGCGATTCGCGCCGCGAGGCTGTCCTCGAACGCTGCCGGCAGGTGCTGGTCGCCGCGGCCGACGATCTCGGCGCCGCGTACGACGACCTGGTCGCCGCGGTCGACGCTGCGGGATACTGGGTCGACGCGATGAAGGGCAGCCCTCATCCCGACGTAGAGCGACACGACCGGGACATGCGCGACATCGGCAGGTGAGCCGGATGCACCGAACCGCCGCGCGAAGGACCTTCAGGATCCATTCGCGTGAGCTGAGGAGTGCGTCGGGCTAGCCGACGTCGGCGGCGTAGCGACGCAGGATTCCGGCGAAGCGCGCGAACGACGCCGACGTCGTCTCGAGCACGTCCACCCGGACCAGCGCGAGACGCTGCTCGACGAGCCGGTCGCGATGCCTGCGGCCGACGTCGGGACCGACCGCGAGCCAGTCCGCCTCGAGCGTCGGGGCGGCAGCGATGATCGGGATCTGCCGGCCCCTGACGGCGGGAGTCATCCCCAGCCGCATCTGACGTTCGCCGGGATCCTCCGCGTCCGCGTCGACGACGACGCCTACCAGCGGCTCGGGACCAAGCTGCTGGCGGACGGCGCCGGCCACCAGGCCGGCGTTCTCGATCCCGCGAGCAGCCTGGGTCTCGACCCGCAGGCTCGAGCCGGCGTCGCGCAGGACGCGATGCCCGAGCACGCCGACGATCTTCTCGTCCAGCGGTCCCTCGACGATGAACGTGATCGACGGTGCCGCATCGTCGCGCTCGACGCGAACCGGCTGGCGGCTGGCGCCGTCGATCGTCACGCGATACGGGGCGAACACGGCGCCGGCGTCGACCGCGGCGCGCAGCTTGTGGGTGACCATCCCCCGCAGCGATCCGGAGGGAGAGAGCGCTGACACGAGATCGTCTCCCACCGCCAGCAGGACGTTGAGGTCCTTGCCGGCGGCGAGGGTGTCGGGGGCGTCGTCGCTGAAGCCGTTGACCGCGAGCATCAGCCCGATTGTCCCGACGAGCTTGCCGTCGACCTTGCCCTTGAAGGCATAGATCTCCGAGGCCGGCAGCCGGTCGGCGTGCCACTTGGCTTCGAGGAGCAGCGCGCGTCCGTCGATGACGAACGACCCGTCGATCTGCTCGCCCGCCGTCCGGTAGGAGGCGCGAGGTTCGAGTCCCTCGGCGGCGAGCGCGTCGGTCAGCAGCGCCTCCAGGCAGTAGCCGCGCTGGCGGGCGGTCAGAGGTCCGGGCCGGGATGGAGTCGGCGGGGCGGCGTCGAGGTCCTCCAGATGGCGGAGGCGGTCGGCCAGCGATCGGTCGCTGCACGGGCAGTAGTCCGGTGCGGCCACATGGGCGACTATGTCACAGCCCCACGCTCCGGGCGTCGACCACGCGCTCGGTGCAGGCGAGCCGACGGCGCGGTCAGACTTCGGCTCGTGCGCCAGCGATGGAGCGAGGATCGCGTCGCCGCCGAGCTCGCCGACTTCCTCGACCGATGGACGCGGCGGGTCTTCGTGCGTGTCTGGCCATCCGCTCCTGGCGTCCGATCCTAGTCATGGTCCGCCGGCGAGGACCTGCCGTACGGGCGCCGGGCGGCGCAGCTACGCTACGAGAAGCGAGGCGTCCCACGCAGCCATTCTGCCAGATCGGCGAAGTCGAGCAGGTCGAGGCGGAAGCGCAGATCTTCCTGGGCGCCTCGGGCGGCGTCGGTGAAGAAGCTGGTCGTCGCCAGCACCCTCGAGTGGCGCCGTCTCGCTCGACGACGCCATGCAGCTCCCTCACGACCGAGGGCCCGACTCGCCGGGTCGCCGCCCAGCGCTTGGCCTGCACGGCGTAGAGCATCGAGCTCACGCCGACCTTGCGCGCCGCGAACAGGTCCACGCCACCGTCACCGGAGCGGCTCGTCAGCTCGACGTCGAACCCCTCGCGGGCGAACAACTCGCCGACGACCTGCTCGAACGTCCTCCAGTGCAGCCCGTACACGAGCTGCGGTCGGCGCCAGGCTCGCCGCCGGACGCGGCTTGCCTCAGGGCGCCCGCGGGATCCGGCGAGGAGAGGTCCAGGCCGAGGACGATCGGCGCCGAAGCGCGGGCGGGAGCAGACGTGGCGGTCAGCAGCAGCCGCGAGCCCGGCGCGGCGCGGCGCGCCATCGCGACCAGCTCGTCGACGATGCCCGGGGCGGCGCCGTCGACGTCGAACAGGACCACGAGCGCCCCCGACTCGGCGTCCGGCGCCTCCTCGATGCGCAGCCCGCGGAACCCGCGCATGTCCGCGACGGTCAGCGAGCTGCCGTCGATCGGGACGTAGCCACCCTCGAAGCTCCAGGACGGGTCCCCGACCTAGCGCCGCGCGACCGACGACGCGGCGCGGGGGTCGGGGCCGTGGACGACCACCACGAGCGTCCCGGACGCGTACGCCTCCGAGATGGCTGCGATCACATCACGAGCCGACACCGGGGAGGATGCTGTCACGGTCGAGCCGGTATTCGACGGGCGCCACGCAGGCGGCGCCGGCCGATGCCTTCGGAGGCTCCCGGACGCGGACCGGCAGCAGGTCTCGTGGCACGCGAACTAGAGGTCCGGCGTCCTGGGCATGATGTCCGCGTGAGCGACGCGCGACTTGAGACGGGCGAGGCCGCCTCTGCCTCGCCGTGGCCGGAGGTGATGAGCGTCGATCAGGCCGCGGAGTTCCTCCAGATGAAGTCGCGGCCCCTCTCGGACATGGCTCGCGATGGGCGGATCCCGTCTCGCAAGGCCGGCGGGGCGTGGAAGTTCAGCCGACCTGCGCTACACCGCTGGCTCGCGCACGAGATCGAGGCCCCGGCCGACAAGCCGCCAGCCGCCGCCCGCGGCACGGATCGGTAGTCAGCCTCGACGCGGCGGCGCGGGGACGTCGGCGAGTCATCCCCGGACGAGGTCGTTACTCGCCTCCCTGGCCCCTCGGCGTCACACGACGCCCCGCCGACGACGCCGAGCCGACGGTGTACGAGCCGCCCGAGGGCGTCCGAGACGCGCTGCGCGAGCGACCGATCGTTGCAGGGGCAGTCGTCCGGCGGGCTCGTGCGCGGGGGTCGAAGCGGGCATGGACGGCGAAGCTTGCCGCACCCGGCCGAGGTGGTGTCCCACCGGCCCATCCGGGCCACGGGTCCGTACCCCGGCCGCGTCGGCGGCCGGGGTGCGCCGGGGGCTAGGCGGCCACGGCCGAGGCGTCCGGGGCGGGACGGTCCTTGCGGCTGCCGAGCTTCGTCCCGAGCGCCCGCAGGACCGCGTTGAACACGTGGTAGCGGGGCATCACCACCGCGGTGAGGGCTTCCTCGCTGAGCGCCTCCTCCACCTGGGCGGGCGTCCAGCGGGCGCTGCCTCGGATGTACAGCACCCCGAGGACCGCCTCGACGAGCTGCTGGCTGTACCACTCCTTGACGACGGCCGGGACGGTCTGCTCGACGCCCGGCACCCCCTCGTACTGGCGCATGAAGTGCTTGACGAGGTCGGTGTAGACGCGGAAGTCCTCGTTGATCTTCAGGACGTTCTGCGTCGAGTTGACGTAAGACGCGGCGCGGTCCTCGAGGATGTCGCCGTCCTCGCGCGTGCCCTTCGCGATCGACACCCAGCGGATTTCCGGGAACCGGACCTTGGCGTCGATCTCGTCGGCGGGATCGTCCTCGTCCTCGTCGACGTAGGCGCCGTAGAGGTCGGCCATGCGCCCGCCGTCAGTGCCCGACTTATTCGTGCGAGTCGACTTGCCGGTCTCGGCGCTGCCGCTCTCGCCGCCGAGGGCGTCGCCGGCCGTGTTGACCGACCCGGTCGCCGAACGGCGGTAGCGCGGGACCCGCATGAGCTCCTGCACCCGCCGGATCCGGTCGCGGATCGCGTCCTCGCCGGAGTCCTCGCTGCTCTGGCCGAGGAGCTCGTCCATCATGTCGCGGATCTCGGCGGGGAACAGCTCGGGGCGTCGGAACTCAGTGCCCCACGCCTCCCACGGCAGCGGCTCGCCGCCGAGCAGGAGCTGGCTGCGGGCGGTGTTCGGAGACAGCTCGGCCTCCTGGTCGGGCTCGACGTAGATCACGACGCGGCGGGTCCCGAACAGCACACCGAAGTGCATGAGCTGGCGGGTGCCGGCGTTGCCGTCGCGCAGCTCGTACAGCTCGTCCTGGAACAGCGCGGCGACGTGGCCGGTCGACAGCCAGTAAGACGAGTCGCTGATCTTCTTCTCGTCGGTCAGCAGCCACCAGTGCGCGGTGGCCTTGCCCGCCTCGAGGCGAACCGCGCCCTTCGCGGCGGCGTTCTTGTCGAGGAAGTGCTCCTGGCCGCGGGCCTCGCGGATAATGCTGCCGTCCTTGGCGTAGGTGGTCGGCTGCACGGGCCAGTCGCCGACCTCGCTTCGCGAGAACTCACGGATGGACACCTTCACCCCGTCCGGGAAGCGCAGGAACCGGCGGTTGAGGTAGCGGACCAGCCACCGCAGACCGCCGGTGGCCTCCGGCGGCGGCAGCATGGTGTTCGCGTCGCGCTCGGCACCCAGCAGCGTGACCACGGTGCCGTGGCCGGCCTCGACGATCGCTGGCGGCAGGACGTCGGTCTTCAGGCGCCGGACGTGATCGAACGCGCCGTGGCGGTTCTCGAACGGGCGGACGCCGTACTCGCCGGTCTCCGGGTCGCGCCAAAAGTGGATCTGGTGGACCTTGCCGTCCTTCAGCGAGGTGTAGACCAGTCCGGTGGGGTTGTTGACTCCGGCCGTGATCTTGGCGCCGACGCCGAAGTTCGCGTTGAGCGCCTGCACCCCACTGGAAGCCGACAGGTGATTGATGTAGCGCAGCATCTCCTGGCCGGACATCCCGTCACCGGTGTCGTAGACCGAGAGCTTGTAGACGAGCGGCTGACCCTGCTCGATCTGGCTGCCGAGCGCGACCCAGTCGGCGTCCCAGGCGACGACTCCTCCGTCGCCGCCGACGCGGTCGATCGCCTCCAGCGCGTTGCGGGTCAGCTCGCGGAACTCCTGAAGCGGCGCGCAGTCCGCTGCGAGACGCTCGAGCAGGAACGCCGAGTCCTCGATGTCGAGGCGCATGGTGGTACCCGTGTTGTCGTTCACGGGACTCCTTCCGTTGATGACGTCGCGGCCCGAGGGCAGGGACATCAGTTGTCGGTGCCTTCGGCGGGCGCGCAACGACCTGCGAGGCCCGAAGGCCGAGGAGGCGTGTCACGACCGACGTCGGTCCCGCGGCAAGGTAGCGGCCGCGGGGCGGTCGCGCAAGGTTGCGACTGCGGCGGACGTCTCAGCCGGCGGCGAGCGGCAGGGTCAGCGCGGACGGCACGCCGCTGCCGGGCTCGCTACCGAGCAGGCTGGCGGGGACGCGGACGTGGCGCAGGTCGCCCGGTTCGAGCTTGTGGCTTCCGCCCTGGTAGCGGCGGCTGACGCGCCGCAGCTCGAGCTGCCCTTCGTCGCCGCGAAGCCAGTCGGCCAGCTCCCCCGGGTTGCCTCCGCGGGTGGTGATGCCGATCATGTTGTTCGACGGGACGGCCCCGACGAGGTTGCGCACGACCTTGAAGTCCTTCTTCGCGAGCGGCCCGAGCAGCAGCTCGGGCGAGGGTAGGTCGGTGATCGACCACCACGGCTCACGCTGCGAGCACAGGTATCGCGTGCGGGCGTCGGGCTGGCTCTCCAGGTGCTCGTGGAGGTGCAGGTCCAGCGGACGCGTCGGCGGGACGGCCAACAGCCAGCGGCGGATCCCGGACGCGGGCAGCGCGGCGTGCGCCGTCTCGTCGAGCTCGTGCCCGTCGAAGCCGCGAAGCGTCGGGATGGCGGCAACGAGCAGCGCCGGCGCGAGGCGAGCGGCCGTGTCGTCGTCGAGGAAGAAGAGGGCGTTGGCGCCGGTGGCGACGCCCCGACGGAACGTCGCCACCTTCGGGAGGGCGACCAAGTCGTCGGTCGCGCGGGCTCCGGGGACCGTCCGGATCCGGTCGGCCGGCCAGAACCAGTTGTCCGGCTGGCGGCGGTCGCGGTCGACGGTCCAACGCTCGAGCTCGACGATCGATCCGTCCGGGCCGGGCGCGGCGCGGCTCAGCGTCAGCGGCGACGGTTCGCCGTCCGGGTTGACCGGACCGACGGTCAGCACGGCCGCCTGGACGCTGCGGCCGACAAACGCGCGCGTCTGGGCGGGCCAGCGCTCGACGGCGACCGGGCGGGGACTGCACCACAGCCGGCGCCGCAGGCGCCGCGCCGCGGCGGTGTATGCGACCGAGCCGGGGACGACCATGCTGAGCGCGTCCTGTTCGCGGAGGAGGTCGAACGTCAGGGCCAGGAAGATGACGGCGAGGTTCGCGTGGCCGCCGACGAACTCGTCTGCTCCTTGTTCGCGCAGCGCGCGGCGGTACTCGACGGGCAGCGACTGGCTGCGGGTGTACGGCGGGTTGCCGAGCGCCAGCACCGGACCGTCGGGTGACGTCGCGAGCGTCCTGCGGAGCACCGCGAGGTAGTCGTCGTGGACGAGCTCGACCCGGCCGAAGGCGCTGTCGTCGGCGTCTTCGGCGGCGAGTCGCGCGCCGAGCAGGCCGAGCGTCACCGGGTTGATGTCGACGGCCAGGACAGAGGCGTCGGGCCAGCGGCGGGCGCTGGCCACGGTGAACGCGCCGACTCCGGCGCCGGGGTCGAGGACGACCGCCGGGTCGGCGCCGAGGCGCGCGGCGGCGTCGTCGAGCATCCGGTCCACGAGCGGCTCCGGCGTGAAGACGGTCCCGAGCCTCCGTCTGTTCTCGGCGCCGATCGCGGCGTCGTAGGCGGCCGCGAGCGGATCGTGACCTTCAGCGAGGTCCTGTCGCGCAGTCTCGGCGAGTTCGGCGGGCCACGCTGGGACCGCGGTGGCCCAGCCTCGCAGTGCGGGCGGCCAGGTGGTGATCTGGTCGCCTGCGAGGGCGTGGGCGAGGCCGCCTAGCCCGGCGAGCGTCCGGAGCTCGTCGGGGTCGGCGCCTGGGACGTCTGGCAGCGCTCGGGCCTCGGTCGAGTGCTCAGGTGCGCGGACGGCCTTCGCCCAGCGTCTCGGGGCGAGCGATCGGGGGCTGGCGGTCACCGAGGCAGGGTATGTCGGCCGTGGTCCCGGGCCGTTCGTGGCGATGCTCATCGGGGCCGGCCGGTGCCCGGCAGGGCGTCGGGGTTGATCCGGTAGACCCGCTGGGGATGGCCGGTCGCCTCGCTGACCTCGGCGCCGGCGATGGTCAGCAGCGTCGGGGCCATGCGGCCCATCGTGCGGCGCAGCGTCTCCATGGCGATCGGCCGTCCGCGGCGGTCGACGGCCTCGCCGGTGGTCAGGTGCTCGAACACGGCGGTCGGCGCCCACGCGCGGTCCGGGTCTGAGGCCATGGCGTCGAAGACCATCCGACGGTGTCCTCGCTGGTCGTTGTAGTCGCGCAGCTCGTCGCGGGTGCGGGCGAGGCGCGGCGCGCGGCGGTACACGTCCGGGATGGCGCGCTTGGCGGTGCGGTGCCCGAGCCGACCGAGTTCGGCGGTGATCTGGTCACGCTCGCGCCCGAGCGTCTGGCGGCGCACCACGAGCGGCTCGAGGTCCTCCTCAACGGCGTCGAGCGCTTCGTCCAGACGTCGCAGCGCGTCCGCGAGCTCTCTCGCGTCGGAGTGGCGGTCGCTCGGGTGGCGAGCGGAGTGGAATTTATCGTCTGTGTTCATGTGGCAGACGTTACGAGTCGCCTCGGACATGTCTGCGGCTTTCTCGCTGTCGGATAACGTCGTCTCGATGTCCGTTCGGTGCGCCGCGTGACGCTCATAGCGGGCGACGCCGGTCATGCGGTTCTGGCGTTGCGGGCGGCGAGCTCGAGGCGGTAGTCGCGCTTGGCCTGTCGGCACGGCTCGCACTTGCAGCCGCGGGCGTAGCGGGTCATCGTCCCGTGCGGGGCTCCCTTGGTTCGACGTGCGGGGGCCACCATCCGCGGCCGCTCGCCGGCCATCGCGGCGGCGTAGGTGACGGCTGGCGGGGTAGTCGCCGTGCAGGCGCCGCAGCGCGGACATGCTCGGCAACCACGGGTACGGGCGGCGGTCGTGCCGGGCAGCGTCCCGGTTGAGCTGCACCCAGGTGACGTACTCCCATTGGGTGGGCCAGATCCCGTCGGGCCACGGCCCGAGCGCCTCGCGGCAGCTCAGGAGGGCGGCGGCGGCGTGCTCGGGGCGGTAGGAGCGGGGCGGCTGGCGCAGGTGGCGGTTGTCGCTGTGCACGCTGCCGCGGGTGCCGATGTGCCAGTGCGTCATCGCGGCGCGCACGGCGCGCAGCCAGTGCCCCCATGCGCGGACGAGCGCGCCGCGGTCGGGCCAGTCCTCGCCCTGCTCGAGGCGTTCGCCGCGGAGCTGGTCGTAGTCGACGGTGGACGGGATCTGCGCGGTCCCTCGATGAGCTGCACGAGCAGCCCGAGGTTCGCCTCCCGCAGCCGGGAGCCGGTGGTGTGCCGGCAGATGATCCCGAGGCCGTCTCGGAGGTCGACGAGGTCCTGCGGGTCGAGGGTGCAGATGAAGGCGGCCATGAGCTGCGCAGCGTCGCCGCCTTCGTCGCGGACGACGGCGGTCATGCCGCGACCTGATCGTCGAGCAGCTCGGGGTGGCGGGCGAGAACGACTCGTCGCGCGTCGGCGAAGGTGCCGCCGTCGGCGAGCCGTCGGACGGTCAGGATGTTGGCGATCCGGGGCTGCGGCTCGCCGGCCGATCTCGCATGCCGGACGAGCTCTCGCCGCCGGTCGCGGTATGCGTCCGATCCCATCTCGCGTCCCAGCTCAGCCATGGCGTCGATGACCGACCGCTCGAGCTCTTCGTCGGTGTAGAAGCGGCCGACGTCCGTCCGCGGACCCGTCCGGTCTGATCCCACCGGACCGATGGGCAGTCCGGCGGCCGCCTTGGCGTTGCGCCATGTCCCGAACCGGTTGATGATCGTCAGGTGGTGCGGCGCGACGCGTGCGCGGTTCTCGGCGCGAGCTTGCTGGTTGCGTCGCTCGACGTAGCTCCGGTACGCGTTGAGCGGCAGCCTCGGGCTGTGCTCGGCGGCGGCGTCCTTGAGCACCTCGAGCATGTGGTCGTCGGTGTAGAGCCGGGCGCCGGCGACGGGATCGCGGTTCCTGACGGACAGCGAGCTGCGATGGTCGACGCCGAGGCGGGTCAGCACGGCGAGCCAGCCGCCGATCCGCCGGGCGCAGCAGTCGACTCGCAGCGGCGCCCGAAGCCGGGGGACAGGCTTCTCGCGTTCGCGCTTGGCCCAGTCCCGGTAGTCGGACTGGCGCAGCACTCCGGGGGTCTCCGACGTCCACAGCCCGACTGCGCCGAGGATCTCCTCTTCGAGGTAGAGAACCCGGAGGACAGCAGGCGATGGGAGCGCAGGTCACCGTCGGGGTCCAGGCCGGCGAGCCGCCGCGCGGCGGGCAGCCCCCCCGACCCAGCGGCCCATCTGGTCCACGGACGGGTACGGATGCGGCAGCGGCAGCGTCCGGTAGAACGCCGCGTATGTCTTCTGGCTCGCCTTGCCGTGCTCGGCGTGGCATGCGAGGACGGCCTCGACGGCCCAGCGGACGCGTTCGTCGTCGGGCTCGGTGGCCACGGTGAGCCGTTCGGCCTCACGCCACAGCAGCACCTGGTCGGCGGTTGATCGGTGCAGGAACAGGTCGAGCAGCTTGCGCACCTGGTCGCTGACCTTGCGCCCGGCGAGGAACCCCTT
>CALMNS010000245.1:0-3091 GCA_937871635.1 uncultured Solirubrobacter sp. | reverse complement strand
CCCTTTAGCCGCTCGTCGAGGTCCTCCCCGGCGAACGGCTCCTGCACCGTCGAGGCGGTCATGCGCCTCGCCCGGCGTCCCGGTCGTCCGGGCGCGGCCAACGCCCGAACGTCCTGATCAGGACCGCGGCGCTCGGCGCCTCGGGAGCGGCGTTGCGTCGCCACCGCTCGTAGCCGGCGCGGCCGCTCTGTCCCGTCTCAGCGAAGCAGCGCGACAGCGCGTCGAGCAGCTCGGCATGCGATCGGCGTCGCGGGGCCGGTACGAGCCGTCGCGCTGGCTCGGCACCCGGGGTGGCGTGGGCGTTGCGGTTGAGGCAGTCGCGGACCTTCGCGACCAGTCTGCGGATGATGTGCATGACGACCCCTTTAGCCGTCCCGCCACCGAGCTGCCAGCGGCCGTTCGGGGAACTCGAGAACCGACCTGGCGCCTAGGCCCCAGGGGACGCCCGGGGAACTCCAAGCACCGTTCTAAGCCAAAAACGCCGCCATTCCGTTAGCTCCCGCAATGCAACCCCCGCCCGAGCGGGTGAACTCCCCCAAGGCGGTCGATGCCCTGAACCGGCCGCCGACCCACGCCCAGCACCGGCTCAGACCACTTCGAGGACATTAAACGGAATCTCCCCGTTGGGCGAGATCGGCCCTAAGCCGTGGGCAGGTCCGCTAGGGCGCCGCGCCGTGCTCGGCCGGGCCGGCGGCCTTGACCGCCGCGTCCCCGGAGGCAGGGCCCGCGGCCGGGTCGAGCAGCCGCGAGAGGAACGCGCGGGTGCGGTCGTGCCGTGGAGCAGCGACGACCTGCGCGGGCGGCCCGTCCTCGACCACGACGCCGTCGTCCATGAAGACGACCCGGTCGGCGACCTCGCGAGCGAAGCTCATCTCGTGGGTGACGACGACCATCGTCATCCCCTCGTCGGCGAGCCCGCGCATCACGCCGAGCACCTCGCCGACCAGCTCAGGATCGAGCGCCGACGTGGGCTCGTCGAAGAGCATCACCCGGGGGGCCATCGCCAGGGCGCGAGCGATCGCGACCCGTTGCTGCTGCCCACCCGACAGCTGCGCCGGGTAGGCCTCGGCCTTGTCGACGAGCCCGACGCGCCGCAGTCCGCTCGCGGCGACCTCCCCGGCCTCCGCCTTGCTGCGCCGGAGCACCCGCCGCTGGGGCAGCGTGAGGTTCTCGGTGACCGTGAGGTGCGGGAACAGGTTGAACTGCTGGAAGACCATGCCGATCCCGCGGCGCACCGCGTCGATGTCGATCTCCGGGTCCGTCAGCTCGACGCCGCCCACGAGCACCTGACCGGCCGTCGGCTCCTCGAGGAGGTTCACGCAGCGCAACAGGGTGGACTTGCCCGAGCCGGACGGCCCAATGACGCAGACGACCTCGCCCGCGGCGATCCGCAGGTCGATGCCCTTGAGGACCTCCAGGTCGCCGAAGGACTTGTGGAGGTCGCGGACCTCGACGGCCGCGGCAGCGGTCATCGCGCCGCCGCCTGCCTGGCCTCGAGCCGCCGGACGAGGATGCCCAGCGGGACGGTGATGATCAGGTAGCACAGCCCGGCGATCAGGATCGGCGTCATGCTCACGTACTGGTTGAGCGCGTCGCGGCCGAACTTCGCCAGCTCGCGGGTGGGCAGGGTCACGCCCAGGAGGTAGACCAGGGAGGAGTCCTTGGTCAGCAGGATCAGCTCGTTGGTGAGCGGCGGCAGGATGATGCGGAACGCCTGCGGGATGACGATGGAGACCATCGCCCGCGTATGCGACATGCCGAGGGAGCGCGCCGCCTCCATCTGGCCCCGGGGCACGGCCTGGATCCCGGCGCGCATGGTCTCCGCCATGTACGCCGCGGCCACGAGCCCCAGGGCGACGGTGATCGTCCCGACGATCCCGCCGGGAACCTCCGTGTTGAGCGCGACCGGGATGCCGTAGCCGAAGGCGATGAGCACGAGGAGCGCCGGCACCCCACGGAAGAACTCGATGTACACGGTGGCCAGCACGCGGTACGGCAACACGGGCGACAGCCGCATGAGCGCCAGCACGAGGCCGAGCACGAGGCCGAACGCGAAGGCGCAGACCGTGTAGATGACGGTGTTCTTGAGCGCGGTCGTGAGGATCTGCGGGAACAGCTCGCCGATGACCTCGGTGTCGAAGAACGCCTCCCCGATCCGGTCCCAGTCGGCGGCCACGGCGAAGATGACCACGGCGAGCAGCAGGACGGCGTACTGGAGCCCGCGCGAGACGCGGGCCCGCTGACGCCGGCTGAGCCGCCGCCGCGGAGCGGATGCGGTGGACACGGGAGCTACTCGGGCTTCGCGCCGAACCACTTCTCGTAGAGGCGGTCGTACGTGCCGTCCGCCCGCGCCCGCTCGATCGTGCGGTCGGCGACCGCCTTGAGCTCGTCGCTCGTGCCCTTCTTAATGCCGAGGCCGTACTGCTCGCCCGTCTTGAACTGCGCGGTGACCTCGAGCTCGGGGTTGTCCTTGACGAAGTCGAGGAGGATCGGGATGTCGTTGATGGCGGCCGGGATCTGGCCCGACTTCACGCTGCTGAGCAGGAGCGCCGAGTCCTCGTAGTCCTTGAGCTGGGCGCCCTTGGGCTCGGCGTTCTTCTCGGCGTACATCTTGCCCGTGGTCCCCGACTGGACGCCGAGGGTCTTGCCCTTGAGCGCGTCGAGGGTGTCGATCCCACTGCCCTTCTTGACGAGCAGCGCCTGGTTGGCGTCGAAGTACGGCGCCGAGAAGGCGATCTTCTCCGCGCGCTCCGGAGTGATCGTCATCGCGGCAGCGGCGATGTCGCACTTGCGCGCGTTAAGATCCTCGCCGGACTGGATCCCCTCGAACGGCGTGTCGATGATCGACTGCTTCGCGCCGAGCTCCTTGGCGATGAGATCGACGAGGTCCACGTCGAAGCCGACGATCTCACCGCCCTGCTCGAACTGGAACGGCTTGTACGGGAGGTGCGTGCAGGTGGTGAGCTGCCCGTCCTTGACGAGGCCGACGTCGGGCGCGGCCGCCGAGCCGCTGGCTGCCGGCTTGTCGTCCTCACCGCAGGCCGTGACCAGCAAAGCCGCGACGCAGGTGACGAGGGCCGCGGACTGGAAC
>CALMNS010000244.1 GCA_937871635.1 uncultured Solirubrobacter sp. | reverse complement strand
CGTCCTCCCCGTGCTGGCCGGGGTCACCGCACAGGGGACGCCGCGCCCGGCGCCCACCGCGCTGCGCGGCCAGCCCAGCCGGCGCTACGGGCCGGCGGTCAACGGCGGCTGAGCGGTCCTACTCGCCGCGCAGGAGCGCGTCGAACGCATCCTCGTCGAGCTGCTCGCCGTCGGGCAGCTCCTCGAGGGCGCTGCTCAGGGCCCGGGCGGCGAGGTCGGCGAGCGGGTCGATCAGCTCGGCGGCCGTGCGGCCGTGCTGGCGCCACGCGTCCGTGACCACCTCGGACTCCCCGTGGGCGACCACCAGCTCGCGCACCGCGTCGGCGACCAGCAGGAGGCGGGCGGCGGTGAAGACGACGGTGGCGGCCTCGCCGTGCGCCGCCTCGGCGTCGAGGGCGTCGACGGCGGCGGTCAGCGACCGCAGGGCGACCACGTCGTCCGCGGTCATCTCCGCGAGCCGGAAGCGGGCGGTGCGGGCGGCGCCCAGAGCGTGGGCCGAGGCCGCGATCTGCCCGGAGCTCATCTCCACCGCCACGGACGCGGGGTTGCCGGGAAGCACAGTGCCGATCAGCATCCTCCCAGGGTACGCTGACCGGCATGTGCCGGAACATACGAACCCTCCACAACTTCGATCCGCCGGCCCGCGAGGAGGAGGTCCGCGCCGCCGCGCTGCAGTACGTCCGCAAGATCAGCGGCACGACGCGGCCGTCCAAGGCCAACGAGGCGGCGTTCGAGCGCGCGGTGGAGGCGATCACCGCCGTCTCGGCCGAGCTGCTCGCCGAGCTCGTGACCACCGCGCCGCCGAAGGACCGCGAGGTCGAGGCGGCCAAGGCGCGCGAGCGTGCCGCCAAGCGCTACGCCGCCGCCTGAGGTCTGGCCGCTCAGCGCGGCGGCCACCTACCTCCTGCGCGACCCCGCGGCGGCTCAAGGAGGGGAGGTACTCAAGCTCGCGCTGCGCGAGCTCGTGCTGCGACGGGTGTGGCGCCTGGAGCGGCGGGAGCGGGCGGGCGTCATGCGCTTCCGGTCGGGGCTCGCGATCGCCCGTGGAGCGCAGCGCGCGCCGGCCGAGACGCCCCTTCCGCAGCTCGACGCCGCCCTCAACGCGGCGGTCGGGTCGGAGACGCTGGCGCTCAAGCGGGTGGTCAAGCGGCTGGTCGGGCACGAGTCGAGCACGGGGCGGAAGCTGCTCGAGGTCACGCTGGGCGACCTGGAGCGCCGGGGCCTCGTACGGGTGGAGCGCACCCGGGTACTGCGTTTGATCCCCCGCTCGCGGCCCGTCCTGACGCCGGACGGCGAGCTGACGTCCCGCGAGTCCCGGGCACGTGAGACCGCGTTGCGCGAGGCGTTGACCGACCCGCTGCGGGCAGCGGCGGCCGCCGCAGCCGCCGGAGCTCTCCTGCTCTTCGTGGAGCCTGATGCCCTCTCGGAGCTGGAGGAGGACCGTCGGGACGGGTCAGGCGGCGCGCGAGACTGGGCCTACCGTGACGCGAGCGATCCGGGAATCGACTCGGCGGTCGACGCGGGCGGTGGCGGGGGCGACGGAGACGGCGGGGGCGACGGCGGAGGCGGTGGCGACTAGGTGCGTCGCGCCTTCAGGGCGCTCGGCGCAGATGGCCGACGCTCGCGGTCAGACCCGGCAGCCCGGACTCCTTCGGTTGCTGCACGAGCCCTACCGGCGCGGATTCGAGCCCGCGCAGGAGCCGCCGTGCGACGCCGTGCAGGGTCTCCGAGCCGTACGCGTGGCTGGGGTTGCCGCTGGTGAGGACCGCCAGGCCGAGCCGCTCCGGGCCGCGCCGGAGCAGGGCGGCCTGGTGGTTGACCGCCCCGCTTCCCGAGCCCCACCCGCCCTTGAAGTAGAGCGTCCAGCCCTCGGGCCGCGTGCGGGCGATGCCCCACCGCTGGGCGGCGACGACGGTCCGGAGCAGCCGCAGGCCGTAGGCGCGGTGGCGCTCGGGCAGGCGCGCGTCGATGCGCTCAAAGAGCCGCGCTTGGTCGCCGGCGGTGATCCGGCTCGAGCCCCAGAACCCTCCGCCCGACTCGAAGCGGCGCATCCCCGCCGCGCGGGCCACGGCGTTCAGGCCGGCGTCGCCGACGATTCCGAACGCCCGGCTCGCCGCATCGTTGTCCGAGCTGCGGATCATCGGGGCGAGCAGCGCGCGGTCCGCCGGAGCGAGAGGGCGCGAGCGGACGGAGCGCTGGCGCAGGTAGGCGACCAGCAGCATCGCCTTCACCACGCTCGCGCTGCGCTCGCTGCGGCCCGCGTGGAACCCGTAGGCGCGGCGCGGCGTGCGCAGCGCGAAGGAGACCTCCCCGTCGCGACGGGAGGCGTAGGCC
>CALMNS010000243.1 GCA_937871635.1 uncultured Solirubrobacter sp. | reverse complement strand
CCGGCGCACCGCGTCGAGCCGCTCGTCGACGAGCTGCCAGACCTCCGCGTCGCGGACCTCCACGGTCGCCGTCTACCCCAGGGCTCGGCGCCTCAGGTCGCCGGGGCGCCGGCCCCGAACGCGCGGGCATCCCAGCCGGCGGCCTCCGAGCCGGCCTGGAAGGCGCTCGCGAAGAACGAGAGGAGCGCCGTCTCGGGATCGGGCGCCGTGCGGACGCGGTCGTAGGGCAGGATGGCGACCGAGCCCGAGCCCGAGCCCGTGTCCTGCCACTCGGCGGCGGCGGGCTCGAGCACGGTGTCGCGCAGGCCGTCGGGCTCCGGCGCGGTGTAGGAGTAGAAGGCGGGGAACGGCGTCCGGCGGTCATCGCCGGGCCAGAAGCCGAAGGCGATGACCTCGTGCGAGTAGGCCTCGGCGGTGACCGGGTCCGCGCCGGCGGCGAGCGCCGCGGGGCGCCCCGAGTACCGCGCGTGGGCGAGGTCGAAGGAGTGCCAGAACAGGTGCACCGGGCTGGCCTTGCCCCGGAAGGAGCCGGCGAAGGAGCGCAGCACGCGCTGCGTGGCGGCGAGCACGCGCCAGAACCGCGCGACCGCGTCCGGGTCGTAGGCGTCGTGGAGGAAGTCCTGGGGGAAGGCCGGGCTGTCGCCGAGGTCGAACGGCTCGGGCCTGATCGCGACGCGGGTGCCGAGCGCGTCGAGGGCGGCGAAGACCTCCTGGTAGAAGGCGGCACACGCGCTGCTCTCGGTCAGCGGGAAGGAGCGCTCGTCGCCGTCGCTGGTCGTGACGCGGAGCCGGTGCTCGACGAGGTCCAGGGCGATTTCGACGTCCCGGCCGCCGTCGGGCATCGGGCCGGTGGTCAGCCCGCGCGTCCCGACGTACAGGGTGACGTGCCACCAGTGGTTCTGCGGCGGGGTGAGCGCCATGCGGATCTTGCCGAGGATCTGGCAGTAGCGGTGCAGCGTCTGCTTGGTGGGCTCCCAGTCGGCGTAGGGGAGGGGAGGCCAGGGGCTCGTCTCGTGACGGGGCACGTCAGGAGCTTGGCGAGGCTGTCAAGCGTCGCCGGCCGCCGATGGTTGCCCCGGGACCGTTTCCGGAAAGGATGGCCGCCATGGCGACGAAGGACGAGAGCGACGACACCCCGGCACGGCGCAAGCTCAAGCGGCGGGACTACGAGGAGCGCATGGCCGCGCTGCAGATCGAGCTCGTCAAGCTGCAGTACTGGGTCAAGCAGGAGGGGCTCAAGGTCGTCCTGATCTTCGAGGGCCGCGACGCCGCCGGGAAGGGCGGGACGATCAAGCGGCTCACCGAGCCGCTCAACCCGCGCGGGGCGAGCGTGGTGGCGCTCCCGGCGCCCTCCGACCGCGAGCGCACCCAGTGGTACTTCCAGCGCTACGTCGCCCACCTCCCCGCCGCCGGCGAGATCGTGATCCTCGACCGCTCCTGGTACAACCGCGGCGGCGTCGAGCGGGTGATGGGGTTCTGCACCGACGAGGAGTACCGGGAATGGCTGCGCTCGACCCCCGAGTTCGAGCGGATGCTCGTCCGCTCGGGCATCATCCTGCTCAAGTACTGGTTCTCGGTCTCCGACGCCGAGCAGGAGGCGCGCTTCCAGGCCCGCGCGGCCGATCCGCTCAAGCGCTGGAAGCTGAGCCCGATGGACTTCAAGTCGCGGGAGAAGTGGGTCGAGTTCTCCAAGGCGAAGGACGAGATGTTCGACCACACCGACATCCCCGAGGCCCGCTGGTACACGATCGAGGCCGACGACAAGCGTCGCGCCCGCCTGAACTGCATCACCCACGTCCTCGACCAGATCCCTTACGAGGACGCCCTCCCGGGCCCGATCGAGCTCCCCGAGCGGCCCGCC
>CALMNS010000242.1 GCA_937871635.1 uncultured Solirubrobacter sp. | reverse complement strand
GCGGTCGGCCGCGCTCGCGCACGACGTCGGGGTCGCCGCCGGCCTCGCCGTCGCGGCGCTCTACTGAGCAGGCAGGCGACCGAGGGGCCAGCTGGTTCGTCCGCGGGGGACTTGGGTCCCGAAGCGGGACGGACGTCTATGGCGGCATCGAGGACAAGTGAGTGGCAAGGGCGGGCGGTCGCCCGCAGCGTGCACGATCCACCCCTCGTCGCCAGGACCGTCGCGAGGGGTGGATTGAGGTCGTCCTGGCGTGCACGATCCACCCGTGGCGCCCGCAGATCACCATGAGGGGTGGATTGAGGTCGTCCCGCGCCCTCGGGCGCCGGCCTCACCCGAGCGCCGTCGACGTCCGCCCGCTTCGACGCCGAAGCCCCCACGGGAGCCCGCACGGCAGCCCGCGGCGGGAGCGTCGCGCCGCATCGGATAGGTTCCCGCGCCGATGCGCATCGGAGTCCCGAAGGAGACCGCCGACGGCGAGCGCCGCGTCGCGATGGTCCCCGACATCGTGCGCAAGCTGACCGCCGCGGGCCACCAGGTGGTCCTGGAGCCCGGCGCCGGTGCGAGCGCCGACCTGCCGGACGCCGCCTACGCGGACGCCGGCGCGAGCGCGGGGGACCCCTACGCCGAGGCCGAGGTGGTCGCCAAGGTCGCGCCGCCCACCCTGGCGGAGATCGAGCGGCTCGGAGCCGACACGATCCTGGTCGGCTTCCTCCAGCCCCTGACCGCCGGGGAGACGATCGCGGCGCTCGCGCGCCAGGGCACCACGAGCTTCGCCATGGAGGCGATCCCGCGGATCTCGCGCGCGCAGGCCATGGACGCGCTCTCCTCCCAGGCCAACGTGGGCGGCTACCGGGCGGCGCTGCTCGCCTCGCACGAGCTCGGCCGCTTCTTCCCGATGCTGATGACCGCCGCGGGGACGATCCCGCCCGCCCAGGTGCTCGTGCTCGGCGCGGGGGTCGCCGGGCTGCAGGCCATCGCCACCGCCCGCCGGCTCGGCGCGCAGGTCACGGCCTTCGACGTCCGCGCCGCGGTCAAGGAGCAGGTCCAGTCGCTGGGCGCGAAGTTCCTGGAGCTCGAGGGCTCCGCCGACGCGGAGGCCGCCGGCGGCTACGCCCGCGAGCTCACCGAGGACGAGCAGGCCCAGCAGCGCGAGCTCCTGGCCACCGCCGTGGCGCGCTCGGACGCGGTGATCACCACCGCGCTCGTCCCGGGCCGGCCGGCGCCGAAGCTCATCACCGCCGCGGCCGTCGGACAGATGAAGCCGGGCTCGGTGATCGTCGACCTGGCCGGCGAGGCGGGCGGCAACTGCGAGCTCACCCGGCCGAACGAGACCTACCGCACGGAGGAGGGCGTGATCATCGCCGCGCCGCAGAACCTGCCGAGCACCATGCCGCAGCACTCCTCCCAGCTCTACGCGCGCAACGTCCAGGCGCTGCTCGAGCTCTTCGCACCGGGCGAGGACCAGCGGCTCGAGCTCGACTGGGAGGACGCCGTGATCTCCGGCGCGTGCGTGACGCGCGGCGGCGAGATCGTCCACGAGGGCGCCCGCGCGGCGGCCGGGGCGGGGGGCGGCGGCTGATGGACCTCGTCACCGAGCTCGCGATCCTCTGCCTGGCGGCGTTCGTCGGCTTCGAGGTCATCTCCAAGGTCCCGAACACGCTGCACACGCCGCTCATGTCGGGCACGAACGCGATCCACGGGATCGTCCTGCTCGGCGGGCTGCTCGTCATCGGCCCCGCGGACGGCGTGATCAACGACGTCCTGCTCGTCATCGCGATCGCCTTCGGGACGATCAACGTGATCGGCGGGTTCCTGGTCACTGACCGGATGCTCGCGATGTTCAAGGGCAAGAAGGAGGGCGGCGGCGGTGGACGCTGACCTGATCAACGGGCTCTACATCGTCGCCTTCGTCCTGTTCATCGTCGGGCTGCGGCTGCTGCGCGGGCCGCGGACCGCCCTGCGCGGCAACCAGGTCGCCGCGGTGGGGATGGCCATCGCCGTGGTGGCGACCCTGCTGCAGGACGGCGTGGGGGACTTCGGGCTCATCGCCCTCGGCCTGGCGATCGGCACCGCGGTTGGCATCCCGAGCGCCCGCGCGGTGAAGATGACCGCGATGCCGCAGATGGTGGCGCTGTTCAACGGCGTCGGCGGCGGGGCGGTGGCGCTCATCGCCTACGCAGAGTTCCGCGAGGCGGGCGGTGACCTCCCGCTCGAGGAGCTCATCCCGATCCTGTTCGCCGCGGTGATCGGGGCGATCTCGTTCTGGGGCTCGAACGTCGCGTTCCTCAAGCTCCAGGAGCTCACGAAAGCCCGGCCCAAGATCCCGCCGATCCTCAACGCGGGCCTGCTGGCCATCGCCGTCGGCCTGAGCGCCGGCATCGCCAGTGGCGCCGAGGCGGAGTGGGTTTTCCTCGGCGTCCTGGTGGCCGCCTCGCTGCTCGGGGTGCTCGCCGTCTTCCCGATCGGCGGGGCCGACATGCCGGTGGTCATCTCGACGCTGAACGCCTTCACCGGGCTGAGTGCCGCCGCGGCCGGCCTCGCGCTCGACAACATCGCGCTCATCGTGGCCGGCATGCTGGTCGGCGCGTCGGGCTCCATCCTCACCAAGCAGATGGCCGACGCCATGAACCGCTCGATCGGGAACGTCTTCTTCGGCGGCTTCGGGGCGGGCGGAACCGCCCTGGCGAGCGGGCCGGGCGAGGGCGACGAGGACCGCACGGTGCGCTCGACGAGCGCCGCCGACGTCGCCATCCAGCTCTCCTACGCCGAGCGGGTGGTCATCGTCCCGGGCTACGGCATGGCGGTGGCCCAGGCCCAGCGCACGGTGGCCGACCTCGCTTCCGAGCTCGAGCGCCGCGGGATCGACGTGACCTACGCGATCCACCCGGTCGCCGGGCGCATGCCGGGGCACATGAACGTCCTGCTCGCCGAGGCCGACGTCCCCTACGACCGGCTCAAGGAGATGGACGAGGCCAACGGCGAGTTCGGCCGCACGGACGTCTCGCTCGTCATCGGGGCCAACGACGTGACGAACCCGGCCGCCCGCACGGTGACCGACTCGCCGATCTACGGCATGCCGATCCTCGACGTCGACAAGTCGAGCTCGGTGGTGGTCCTCAAGCGGTCGATGTCCTCCGGCTTCGCGGGCATCGACAACCCGCTCTTCTACGCGGAGAACACGTCGCTGCTGTTCGGCGACGCGAAGGCCTCGGTCGGTGACGTGCTCGCCGAGGTCCACTCGCTGTAGGCCGTCAGCGCCGCTCGGGCTCCCGCGTCAGGGGTCGCCTCGCAGGATCGCGAGCATGGCTTCGAGGTCTTCGCGCGTCTGGGCGTAGACGCCGGTGCCGTCGCTTTCGTGGTCGAACTCCAGCCGGCGTTCGAGGGCGCGGTCGTGGCGGCGGAGCCGTTTGCGCGCCTCGCGCATGGCGTCGTACTCGGTATCGAACCGCCCGTCGAAGAGCTCGTAGAAGCTGCCGTAGACGGCGAAGCCATCGGGCACGGAGGGATGGATCTCCCACTCCGTCGCGGCTGCGTCGTATCGCCTGACCGGGACGGTCGCGCGGCCGGCCGCAGAACGCCCGCGGCCGTCACGAACCACCAACCGGACGGTAAGCGCCCCACCGCGGCGCCACAGCAGCCGGACCTGCGAGCCACGCAGCCGGACCCGGACGATGGCGACGCGTCCCCGGCCGAGCTCGAAGCTGCCGCGCCCGAGCGCGCGGCCCCGGCGACCGATCTGCACCGACCCGCGGCAGCGGGCGTAGGTCTCGCTCCGGCAAACCGCCGCGAGCCGGAGGAACCGGTCCGCGCGGTCACGGTCACCGGTCCGCGCCGCGCGGCGTAGTCGACGGTGTCCTCGCCGGGTCCGCCGGTCAGCGCGTCAGGCCCGGCGGCGCCGTCGAGGACGTCGTCGCCCTCGCCGCCAGCGAGCCGGTCCCCGGCCGACCCGCCGACGAGCCGGTCCTGCCCGACGCCGCCGACCAGCTCGACCGACGTGGCGCCGGCGACGAGCACGTCGTCGTAGTCAGATCCGGTCAGCCGCTCGACGTCGCCCTGGACGCTGTCAGCCTCCGCCGCCGCGCCGTCGTCGGGACGCCCGTCGAGCGTCACCCGGACCGGCTGTGCGGAGAACTCGCCGAGGACGACCTGAACGTGCCGGTCACAGGCTGCTAACCGGACGGGCTGGGGCGGTTCTAGCGTGCGCTCCATGTGCCGAGCCCTGCTCCTGCCCGCCGTGGTGCTCACGGCCCTGACGTTCGCCGCTCCGGCGAACGCCGCCTCCCCGGACCTCGTCATCTCGGAGGTCTCCGGCGGCGGCGGCAACTCGGGGGCGCCGCTCAACGCCGACTTCATCGAGCTCTACAACCGCGGAACGGCCCCCGTCGCCCTCGCCGGGCGCTCGCTGCAGTACGCGAGCGCGACCGGCACCGGTGCCTTCGGGGCCACCGCCTCCCAGCTCACGCCGCTGCCCGACCGGACGCTCGCGCCCGACAAGCACCTGCTCGTCCGCGAGGCGACAGGGACGTCGGGCGCCGAGCTCCCGGCCCCCGACGTCACCGACGACTCGCCGATCAACCTCAGCGCGACGGCGGGCAAGGTCGCGCTCGTCGAGGGCACGAGCTCGCTCGGCTGCAACGGCGGCTCGGCCCCGTGCACCCCGGAGCAACTGGCCCGGATCGTCGACCTCGTCGGCTACGGGGGCGCCAACTTCTTCGAGGGCGCCGCGCCGGCGCCGGCCGGCTCGAGCTCCACGTCGGTCACCCGCGCCCTCGGCGGCCACTCGGACACCGACCAGAACGCGGCGGACTTCGCCGCCGCGCCGCCGTCGCCCGGCGCCGGGGAGACGGCGCCCCCGCCACCGCCCACCGACACCCCGCGGCGGATCGCCGACATCCAGGGCGCCCGGCACCGCTCGCCGCTCGAGGGCGAGCGGGTGGCCAGCGTCCCGGGGATCGTCACCGCGGTCCGCACGAACGGCTACTGGTTCCAGGACCCGCAGCCCGACGGCGACGACCGGACCTCCGAGGGCCTCTTCGTCTTCACGGGCGCGCGGCCGGCGGTGGCGGCCGGCGACGCCGTCTCCGTGTTCGGCCGGGTGGCCGAGTTCCGGCCGGGCGGCTCGGGCGGCTCCGACAACCTGACCACCACCCAGCTCTCCGAGCCGACGACGCTGCCCGGCATCCCGGGTCGTGTCGCCCCCACGGTGGTCGGCCCGGGCGGCCGCGTGCCGCCGACGGAGGTCATCGACGACGACTCGACGGGCGACGTCGAGGCGACGCCCACCTTCGACCCGGCCGAGGACGGCATCGACTTCTACGAGTCGCTCGAGGGCATGCTCACCCGGGTCAACGATCCGGTGGCGGTCGGACCCCGCAGCGACTTCGGCGAGGTCCCGACGCTGGCGGCCGGCGGCGCCGGCGCCTCGGTCCGCACCGCCCGCGGCGGCATCGTGATCCGGCCGGGGGACTTCAACCCGGAGCGGATCATCTTCGACGACGTGATCGCGCCCACCCCGAGCGTCGACGTCCGGGACTCGTTCGCCGGCCCGGTCGACGCGGTCGTCGACTACTCGTTCGGCGCCTTCAAGTTCCTCGCGCTGCAGACCCCCACGGTGGTGGACGGCGGCCTGGAGCGCGAGGTGACTGAGCCGTCGCGCGACGACCAGCTCTCCATCGCCTCGTTCAACGTCGAGAACCTCGACCCGGGCGATCCCGAGGAGAAGTTCCGCCGGCTGGCCGAGACGCTCGTGACCAACCTGCGCGCGCCCGACATCGTCGGCGTCGAGGAGGTCCAGGACAACGACGGTGCTCGCTCGCCGGCGCCGACGGACGCCAACCTGACCTACTCCCGGCTCATCCAGGCGATCCGCACCGCGGGCGGCCCGACCTACGACTACCGGCAGATCGATCCGGCCTCCAACCAGGACGGCGGGGAGCCCAACGGCAACATTCGCGTCGGCTTCCTCTACCGGACCGACCGCGGCGTCACCTTCGTCGACCGGCCGGGCGGCACCGCCGGCACGTCGACCGAGGAGGACGCGAGCCAGAGAGGCGCCCAGCTCACGCTGAGCCCCGGCCGGATCGACCCGACCGAGCCCGCGTTCCGGAACTCGCGCAAGCCGCTCGCCGGTGAGTTCCGCTTCCGCGGGCGCACCGTCATCGCGGTGGTCAACCACTTCAACTCCAAGGGTGGGGACGACCCGCTGTTCGGGCGCGTGCAGCCCCCGCGACGCTCGAGCGAGGCCCAGCGCCACCAGCAGGCGACGATCGTCAACCGGTTCGTCCGGGAGCTGCTCGCGGCGGACAAGAACGCCAACGTGGTCGTGTTCGGCGACCTCAACGACTTCGAGTTCTCCCGCACGCTCGAGATCCTCGAGGGCCAGGAGCTCTTCAACCTGGCCGAGACGCTTCCTCAGCCCGAGCGCTACTCCTACGTGTTCGAGGGCAACTCCCAGGTGCTCGACCAGATCCTCGTCTCGCGCTCCCTGCTCTCGCCGCGCCCGGAGTACGACTCGGTGCACACCAACGCGGAGTTCGCCGACCAGATCTCCGACCACGACCCGCAGCTCGCGCGCCTGCGGGTGACGGGCGGCAAGTAGGTCTCAGCCCGGCGGCGGATGCAGCGTGGCCGCCTCGCCGGCGGCCACGCGGCCCGGCTCGCGCACGCGCGCGTTGATCCCGAAGGACAGGGCGTGGGCGCGGTTGAGGTGCTTGAGCAGCTCCGGCCACTTGGCCGTCGTGTCCGGATCGCGGGTGGGGATCACGCAGCGCTCGCACGGATGCAGCAGGTCGAGGACGACCCCGCCTTCCAGCTCGAGGGTGCCAGCCTCCCACTCGAGGTCCGCCCAGGCGGGGGCGTCGGGCAGGTCGAGGTGGAGGTTGGTCCGCCAGCGACGGGGATCGATCGGCGTGCCGAGCTCCGCCTCGAGCGCGCGGTGGCTCGCGGTGGTGGTGACGAGCAGGCTGCGCCCGAGGTCCTGCTGGCCGTCGAGGTCGCGCGTGAGGGCGACCTCCCGGCCCAGGTCGGCGGCGAGCGCGGCCGGCAGCCCGGGGTCGTCCCAGGCGCGCCGATGCCC
>CALMNS010000241.1 GCA_937871635.1 uncultured Solirubrobacter sp. | reverse complement strand
GCCCTGGCCTGGCTCGTCCCGCGGCTGCGGGGCCCCCGCGCCACCGAGCCGCCGCGGGCCACCGGCTGGCTCGAGCGGGTGCTCGGCGCCGCCGTCGTGCTCTACGCCGTGCAGGCCGTCTACTCCTCGGACACCGGGAAGGCGGTCGAGCAGGTCGCCTTCTTCTACGTCCCCTTCCTCCTCCTCTTCGTCCTGCTGCGCGAGCTCGACTGGACCCCCCGGCTGATCGCCCGCTGCTTCGCGGTGCTCGTCGCCCTCGCCCTCGTCCTGGTGGGCATCGGGTTCGTCGAGTACCAGCAGCGGACGCTCCTGCTCAACCCGAAGGTCATCGCGTCGAACCAGGTCGAGTCCTACTTCCGGGTCAACTCGCTGTTCTTCGACCCCAACGTCTACGGGCGCTTCCTGGCCCTGGTCATGCTCGCCGTCGCCGCCGTCCTCGTCTGGAGCGCGACCCGGCGGACCGTCGTGCTCGCCGCGGTGGCGCTCGCGGTCCTGTGGGCCGGCCTGCTGCTCACGCTCTCGCAGTCGAGCTTCGCCGCGCTGCTCGCCGGACTGGTGGTGCTCGCCGCGCTGCGCTGGCGGGCGCGGCGGTCGCTGGCCATCGCGGCGGCGGTGGTGGCGGTCGGCGCCGCGGTGGTCGTCGCCTTCCCCGACGCGGTCCGCCTCGACCTCTCCTCGAGCGAGTCGATCAACCGGGCGACCTCCGGGCGCTTCGACCTCATGGAGGGCGGGATCGAGCTCGCGGCCGAGCGGCCCGTGGTGGGGCAGGGCTCCGGCGCCTTCTCCAAGGAGTACCGGCGCCGGGAGTCGGCCTCGAGCGAGCGCGCGGTGTCCGCCTCGCACACCATCCCGATCACCGTCGCCGCCGAGCAGGGCGTCGTCGGGCTGGCCGTCTACCTCGCGCTGCTCGCCCTCGCCCTCGCCCGCCTGCTCCGGGGGGCGGGCGGGAGCCCCGCCCGACGATCGCCCCTGGTCGCGGAGGCAGCCCCGGCGTGGCTGACACCCGCTCGTGCGGCCATTGCCGCGGCGTTCGTCGCGCTCGTGGTGCACACCTGGCTCTACGCCGCCTTCCTCGAGGATCCGCTGAGCTGGACGCTCCTCGGGGTCGGCACGGCGCTCGCGCGGCCGCCCGAGTGAGGTTCGGGCGCGGCGTCGAGCTGGCCGGCGCGGCGGCGGCCGTCGCCGCGGCGCTGCTCGTCTGGGCGCTGGCGCCGACCTATCCCAACTACGACTCCTACTACCACCTGGTCTGGGGCCGGGAGCTCCTCGACGGCCTGACGCCGACCTTCGAGGCCTACGCCGCGCCGACCAAGCACCCCCTCTACGTCGCGATGGGCGCGGGGCTGGGCGCCCTCTTCGGCACGGGCGCCGATCGCGCGCTCGTCGCCCTCTGCCTCCTGTCGCACGCCGCGCTCGTGGTGGGCGCCTACCGGCTCGGCGGCGCGGTCCTCGGGCGCTGGAGCGGGGCGCTCGGGGCGCTCTTCGTGGCCTCGAGCGCGTCCTTCCTGCTCTACGCGGCGCGCGGGTACGTCGACATGCCGTTCCTCGCGCTCGTCGTGTGGGCGGGGGTGCTGGCGGTACGCCCGGCGCCGCTCGGGGCGATGGCCCTCCTCGTCCTCGCGGGGCTGCTGCGGCCCGAGGCCTGGGTGCTCGCCGGGCTGCTCTGGCTCGGGACGGTGCGGGGCGCCCGCGGCCGCGAGCGGGCGCTCCTGACG
>CALMNS010000240.1 GCA_937871635.1 uncultured Solirubrobacter sp. | reverse complement strand
CCATCGGCCTCCTGCCCTACGCGGCGGCGACGCTCATCGGGATCGCCCCGCGCGCCTACGCCTACACCGCGCTGGGGGGCTCGCTCGGCGACCTGCGCTCGACCCAGTCGATCGTCGCCGTGTCCGTGCTCGCCGCCATGGGCGCCCTCGGCCTCGCCCTGCTCGCCCGCGAGCGGCGGCGGGCGCGCTAGACCGTCTGGATCTGCAGCAGCGACGTGGTGCCCGGCCGGCCGCTCGGCAGCCCCACGGTGATGCCGACCCGGTCGCCGGGCTTGCACCAGCCGAGCTCGACGACGCGCCGGGCGGAGGCCTCGATGAGCTGCTCGGTCACCTCGATGCGCGGCAGGGACGCCGCTTGGACGCCCCACATGAGCCCGCAGCGGCGGACGGTCTCGCGGCCGGGGGAGAGCGCGTAGATCGGCACGGTAGGGCGGTGGGCGGAGACGAGCCGCGCGCTGCGCCCGCTCAGGGTGGGGCAGATGAGGGCGGCGAGGCCGAGCTCGTGGGCCGCCCGGCAGGCCGAGTACGCCACCGTGTAGCCCGGGTCGCGGCGGTCGCGGCGGACGCGGTGCTCGTTCCAGGTCTCGTAGGGCGCCACCTGCTCGGTGCGCACGGCGATGGACGCCAGCATCGCGACCGCCTCCACCGGATAGTGGCCGACCGCGCTCTCCTGGGAGAGCATCACCGCGTCCGTGCCGTCCAGGATCGCGTTGGCCACGTCGGCCACCTCGGCGCGCGTGGGCCGGGAGGAGGAGACCATCGAGTCGAGCATCTGGGTGGCGGTGATCGCGGGGCGGGCCAGCGCGCCGGCCAGCGCGAGCACCTGCTTCTGGACGATCGGCACCTCCTCGATGGGCAGCTCGATCCCGAGGTCGCCGCGGGCGATCATCACGCAGTCGGCGGCCCGGACGATGGCCTCGGCGCGCTCGACGGCCTGCGGCTTCTCGATCTTGGCGACGAGTGGGAGCCGCGTGTGGCGCCGGACGTCCTCGATCTCCTCGGGCCGGCGCACGAAGGAGAGGGCCACGAGGTCCACGCCGATCCGCTCCCCGACCGACAGGTGGACGAGGTCCTCCTCGGGGACGGACGGAAGCGTGGCCGTCTCGCCCGGCACGTTGAGCCCCTGGCGGGAGGCCACGGTGCCCCCGATCTCCACGACCGCCTCGAGCTCGCCGTCGCCGTCGCGGGTCGCGTCGACGCGCATGCGCACGGCGCCGTCGGCGAGGTAGATGATCTCGCCGGGGTCGACGGCGGCGGCCAGGCCGGGCCAGGACATCGAGAGCCGCCGGGCGTCCCCCTCGAAGTCCTCCCCGCAGGCGAAGGTGACGCGATCGCCCGGCTTGAACTCGATCACGCCGTCGTGCACGGGGCCGATGCGCAGCTTGGGCCCCGGGAGGTCCTGCAGGATGGCGACCGGGCGGCCGGCGCGGCCCGCCGCCTCGCGGACCCCGAGCGCGATCTCCGCGTGCTCCTCGGCGGTGCCGTGGGAGAAGTTCAGGCGCGCGACGTCCATTCCCGCCTCGACCATCCGGACGAGGACCTCGGGGTCGCGGGACGCGGGCCCGATGGTCGCGACGATCTTGGTGCGGCGCATGGGCCGGACGCTACAACCCGGTGCGGATCCCCGGCCTCATGGCTGGCCGGCCGGGCCGTGACGGTCACCCGGGCACCCGGTGCGGCAAGCGTGGCGGAGATGTTCCAGCGGCGTGGTCCGCTGACTGCCTGGACGTCTAAGCGGCCTGGCGCTTGCGGATGCGGCCGACGTTCTGGACCTTGACCGTCACGCCGTCTATCTCGACCGGGATGTCGTCGCGGGCGCGCGCTGTGCGAACGTTGACCTTGAGCACGTAGCCGCCGTCGGCGCGGGCGACGCCGACGCCGTTGACCTCCGGGTTGGCGCTCACCGCGGCGGCGAGCCGGTCCTGCGCCGCCTGGGCCCGCTTGAGTTCGACGGCGCCCATCACCCACCACGGTACAGCTCGAGGTCGAGGGCGGCAAGGACGTCGCCGATAGGGTTCGCGTACGTCACGCCGCCACCCTCGTCGCCGCCCTGGTCCGACCCGGCGAACAGCAGCCCAAGCGGGACCAGGTCGTCCTCGGTGACGATGAGCGAGCCGCTGTCGCCTCCGAGGCTGAAGTCGGCACCCCCGCCGGCCTGGATCTCGATCTGGCCGTCGAAGCGCATGCTCGGCGACGTGTCGTACTCGACCATCAGGTTGCGGACGTTGAACGCCGTGACACGACCACGCGTGAGCCCGGTGGTACGGCCGAGCTTCTGCACGCGGTCGGCGTCCTGCGGGTCGACCTGGCCCGCGCCGAGTGCGCCGAGCAGTCCAACGACGTCGACCGTGACTTCGCGGAGCACGGTGGCGATCGCGGCGTCGACTCGGTTGACCCCGGCGGGAGCGAGCGGGACGTACTCGGTGAGATGGGCGACGACGTCCTGCGGTGCCTCGCCGCCGTCGACATCGGCTGGTTGGATCACCGGGTCGCCGATCGCCGCGCGGTTCTCGTCGGCGAGGACGTGGTTGTTGGAGAGGATCGCGATCGCGCCATCGGACGTCCGGACGAACGCGCCGAGCGTGCCGGCGGTGATGGCTACATGGCCCACGGACCCGCCGGCGATGAGCGGGCGGTGCCGGTCGCGCGTCGGCGGCACCTGCCGCTTCTCGACGCGGCCGATGTAGCGCAAGTCGACCTCGTTGCGGGCGGCGTCGAGGATCGCCTCGACACGGGCACTGGCGATGAGGCTGCGGCGCTGCAGGCGAACCGCGAGCCTGAAGTCGTCGGCGCCGGTGCGCGTGACGCCGAGCGCGAGCTCGGGCAGCACCGGCGCAAGGTCGCTCACTCTCCGGGCGGGCACGCCTTCTCGCGCGCTCTGCGCGGCGAGACCCGGTCCAGGGCCGGCTCCGCGAAGCAGCTGCTCCTGCAGCTCCAGGACCGAGTCGAGGCGCATGTCAGTTGGCCGGGCGGTCCATGCCCACGAACGCCCCGTCGCGCTGGACGGGCTCGCCGTCCGCGCTGAGGGTCCCGCCGCCGCGCAGGTCGCAGATCATGTCCCAGTGCACGGCGCTCGCGTTCGTGCCGCCCGTCTCCGGATAGGAGCGGCCGACGGCGAGGTGCACGGTGCCGCCGATCTTCTCGTCGAAGAGGATGGCGCCGATCGGGCGGTCGATCCCGGCGTTGGTGCCGATCCCGATCTCGCCCAGCCGCGAGGCGCCCTCGTCGGTGGCCAGCGTCTGGTGCAGGTAGGCCTCGCCGCGGCTGGCGCTCGCCTCCACCACCCGGCCCTCCGCGAAGCGCAGCTCGATCCCGTCGACGTCCACGCCGCCCGGGGCGCTCGGGATCGTGAAGCGGACGCGGCCCTCGGCGCTCGTCTCGACGGGCCCCGTGAAGACCTCCCCGCTCGGCATGTTGCGCCGGCCGTCGGAGTTGACCCAGGTCCGGCCCGCGACGGAGAGGGTCAGGTCTGTGCCCTCGGCCTCGATGCGCAGCTCGCTGGCCTGCGAGAGCCGGTCGATGACCCGGGCCTGCAGGTCGCGCAGCTCGCCCCAGGCGACGGCCGGATCCTCGCGGTCGAGGAAGAGCGCGCCGCCCACGAACGCCTCGAAGTCGGCGAGCGACATCCCGGCCTGCTGGGCGCCCGCCGGCGTCGGCCACAGCGTGCCGCACCAGCGCCGGCGCATCGAGGCCTCGCGGATCTCCGCCCGGGCCCGGGCGGCGCGGGCC
>CALMNS010000239.1 GCA_937871635.1 uncultured Solirubrobacter sp. | reverse complement strand
CTGTCAGCCTCCAAGGGGGCCCGGATGAACAACGTGGCTAGGAACTACAACTAGCCCTCCCGAGCTCGCTCTCCGCTGCTGGGGAAGAGGTGCAGATCCGGGCCATCGATCGTGTAGGGAACGTGGGTGCCCCCTCCACAACCAACAGCGCCCGGGCAAGCGCTGATCCGGTTCGCTGCGACTTCGAGATCCGACCGCGACGCAACACAGTGGTTCGAGAGAATGCCGTCCGCTTCCAGGCCGAGAACCGGCGCGTGGGGATCTTCATCAACCCGGCCGCCTGTGGCCCGAACGTCGTGCTGGCGATCAGCGGGATCGTTGAGATCAGGCTGAAGGGCCGTCGGATCTTGAGGCGCCAAGTCAATTACAACAGGATCGATGGTGGAGGACCCGTACCGCTTCGAGATCTCAGCTTCGAATGCAGTCCCTTCACCGACGGAGCACAGACCTACGTCATCACACTTACGGGCATCGGGGGCTCAGCGTTGAGACCTGGCGTTCGTAACCCCGTGCCCGTCCTCCCTCCTCTAAGAGGGGGTCGCAGAACTGCGCGCCTCGCGTGCCCGACCACCGCTGACCGCCAAGACGCTGAAGTCAGGGCGTGGCGTAGGCTGGGGCTCTACAATCCCGCGACGGGGGCCTTTAGAACGAGCGGCGGACCCAGCGACATCTTGCGCGGGGTCATCGGCCGTCAGCTGCCGTTCCGAAGCCCGCGCGGCGTCTGGAACGCCCACCACATCGTCCCTGCCCGCGAGCCGAGCTTGAGCGTACGCATCGTTCAGGCGGGGGCGTTTCGCTGCCGGGTTTACCCGAACCAGTCAGCGAACGGCGTTTGGCTGCGCGCGCGGGGAGCAAGGGAAGGAACAAAGCTCTACCGGAGCATGCCCAGCGATCGAGCGCGGACCTGGCATCCCCTGACGTACGGCGAGAGCAGCGAGGAGTACTTCCGGCGCTTAAGTGCAAGTTTGGTCGGCTAAGGCATTGGTCTCGACGGCAGGTGTGAAGCAGTCCGCGCTTTCGCTCGTCGTTGCGGCGAGTGTTGCGAGCGCTCATCCGTGGTCGGTATATGGGCAGCGACCTTGAGCGGCGATACTGATCTGCATGATCGGCTTCGACCAGCGTCTGGCGGTGTGGCTGTGTGAGGCGATTGGCCGTTTGCCTGAGGACGCTCGGGCGGATCTCGACCGCGTCTACCTGTTCGTGACCGACGCGGAGGGCGATCCTCGTCATCGCGTTGCGGTGCTGTATGTGGACACGGCCGAGCATCAACGGCGCAGGCTGGAGGCGGCGGTGGGGGAGTTCTTTCGTAGTTCGGTTCGGTGGGACGGCAACTCGTTCTCGTACGTCGAGTGGAGCGTCTTCGGTGATCCCCGAGACGATCCCGAGGGTGCGGCGAGCTGGCGGGCGTGGGCGCTTGAGGCGACGTCTGAGTGGGACGCGAGCGTGCCGGGAGAGGACTTGATGGGCGACGAAGAGGAGGTGCAGGAGCTGCATCGGATCTTCGTCGAGCAGCTCGTGCTCGCGGTCGGGTGCTGGCGTCGGTGGCAGGTCTGGCCTCGAGCACAGAAGGTGCTGATCACGCTCGGGAGCGACAAGCCGGGCGAGGCCATCGTCTCGCTCAACCAGCAGCTCAACGGCGGGAATCTCCCGCCGGACGCCCTGACCTGGTATTCCGGCATGGAGGAGGAACTCAGCCAGTGACCCGGTTGCTGGCGGTCGTCCTGCTGGTCGGCGTCGCGGTCGTGGCCGACTGGAACGTCTCCGAACGCGCGTCAGCGCGAGGGCCGTCCAGCGCGGCGGTGGTCGAGGCCTACCTGCGCGCTCACCTCTCGGAGGACAGCGAACGGATCTGCCGGCTTTCCTCCCTGCGGGGCCCTCGTTCCCAGCAGCGCTGCCGGAGCGGCTTGCAGTCGGTCTTCGCCGACGAGGAGGTCCGCCGAGAGCGCTGGCGCTCGGTGGAGCTGCGGTCGGTCGGGGCCCCTCGCGGCAAACGCCTCGTTTCGGTCGCCGTCGGCCTCGACACGGTCCGAGCCAGCGGCACACGAGTACGCGTCAGCGACGTCTGGTGGCTCGAGCGCCGCGACGGGCGCCTCCGGATCCTGCGCGCCGGCTCATTCGACTCGGAGTTCTTCGGCTACGGGCCGAACCCATCGGCCAAGGAGCGGCCGATCTCTCCCGCCCAAGCCGGACGACCGGCTGACCTGGGGCCGGCCCTGGAGTGTGGCCCAGCGCTCGGATCGCGCCGCCTGAAGGCAGCGAGCGTGGTCTCGACCGTCAATCTTCGACCGATCCACGCGCCGCCGCTCGACATCATCCGGGCGGAGATCGCCGTCGGCAGCGGCGGCGCACCCTGCCTTCGACTGTTCACGGCCGCGCCGCTTCGACCGGCAACCGACGTCTTCGTGAGTGTCGATCAGCGCGACGGCGAGACCCGCTCTGTGTCTGCCAGCGCCCAAGTCCGAATCGGCGCGGACACCCTCCGCCTCGTCACCGAACCCGAGACAACCGCGGGTCCTGCCGGCCGCAGTCAGCGCACCCTCGCCCTTCGCCTTCCCGCGCACCTGTCGTTCAACAAGCGCTTCTCCGTCGCCGTCAGTGCACTCTCCACTCAGCCCTTCGAGCCGCTCATCGAGAAGCCTGTCCTCGCTATCGAACGGCTGGAAACAGTCGAAGTCAGCGCCCGGCGCTCGCGCGGAGCGCCTCTCGCTCCCCGTCGCGGCCTCTCGCACTGACGGCACCGATGATCAGGCTGATGTCGATCATCTCAGAAGCGCTCGACCCGGGCAGCTTATGCTCGCCTGACCACCTCCAGGGTGCGTTAACCACGCTATACGCACCCGAGATCTCCGCTCATTGCGGACGATCGGAGGTTCGGTTAAGCGCTTGGCTCGGGCCAAGGCGTCTACGTAGGCGGTGAGGTCTACGCGGCGTCGGGTATTGACGCCGCGAGTCGAGCTCGCTCGAGCGCCCGGTAGACGGTGGACCGCGCGACATTGAAGAGCTCGGCCAGGTCGGCGCTGGCGTGCTCGCCGCTGCGGTGCAGGGCTACGAGGTGGGCCTCTCGCAGCGGCGTGAGCTTGGGCTGCTTGCCCAGCAGGCGGCCCTTGGCCTTGGCCACCTGCATGCCCTCGCGCGTGCGGGCGCGTATGAGATCGGATTCGAATTCGGCGACCATGGCGAGCACGTTGAACAGCAGCCGCCCGACCGGGTCGATCGGGTCGTGCACCGACCCGCCGAGGTTGAGTCGGATCTCGCGGCGGGTGAGCTCGTCGACGATGTCGCGCGCGTCCGGCAGCGATCGCGCGAGCCGGTCGAGCTTGGTGACGACCAGCGTGTCGCCGGCGCGGCACGCAGCGAGCGCTTCTCGTAGTCCCGGCCGGTCGCGGTTGGTGCCGGTCAGGCCGTGGTCGACGTAGACACGCTCCGCCGGGACGCCGAGCGTTGCGAGTGCGTCCCGTTGGGCAGTGAGGTCTTGGGCGTCGGTGGAGACGCGCGCGTAGCCGATCAGCAGTCCGGACACCCGGCGAAGTGTGTCCCGTATGCCGGACGTTGACCGGGCACTTCAACGGGCGGGTCTTACGGGACACCTTGCATCCGCTCAGCAGGTGGGCGCTTGCTCGGAGCGGTGATGTCCCGTAGCCCGTTCCGCTTACGGGACGCCTCGGCTCGTCGTGGTTGTCCTGTCATGGCGCGCCGTTAGGTTCGGACGGTGAGCGGGAGGGTCAGCGGCCGCAGTCGGCCCGTGGACGGCTTCGCCTTGACGTACGACGACGTCGGTGCCGGATCTGCCGTGGTGCTCCTGCACGGCTGGCCGGGCGACCGGACGGACTACCGCAGGGTGCTGCCGCGGGTGACGCCGCAGGCCCGTGTCGTGGTGCCGGACCTGCGGGGCTTCGGAGAGTCGGACAAGCACGACGCCGAGCCGGCCGAGCACTACTCCGCGCAGGCGCAGGCGCGCAGCGTGGCTGCTCTGATCGAGGAGCTGGAGCTCGGCTCGGCCGTGGTCGGCGGGTATGACGTCGGCAGCGGCGTCGCCCACGCACTCGTCCGCGCCCGGCCGGACTTGGTGCGAGCGCTGGTGCTCGCACCGCCGCTGCCGGGGATCGACGGGCTCGAGCTGGGCCCGCAGGGACAGCGCGAGTTCTGGTACCAGAGCTTCCACCGCCTACCGCTGGCCGAGAGCCTGATCGACGGCAACCAGGAGGCCGTCCGCGCCTACCTCGAGTACTTCTGGCAGCAGTGGTCCGGCCCCGACGGGGCCGTCGACGTCGGCAGTGACGAGTTCGATCGGCTGGTGCGGCGCTACGCCCCGCCCGGGGCGTTCCGGTCCTCGATCGCGTGGTACCGCGCCGGTTCGGACGCCTACGACCTGGGCCAGCCGGCACACGGTCGACCCGAGCAGGTGCCGACGACCTTGACGCTGCTGTGGCCGATGCGGACCCGTTGTTCCCGCAGGCCTGGTCGGACGCCGTGGGCCAGTACTACTCCCACGCCACGGTGCGACCGCTCGAGGGCATCGGCCACTTCGTCCCTCTTGGAGCACCCCGAGGCGATGAGCGCAGCGATCCTCGACGCGCTCGGGACCGCGGGGGAGCCGATCGGCACAAGCTGACGGCCACGATCAGGCGGGCGGGTGGGCTGCCGGACCCAGGAGCTGCGCCCGGATGCTGTCGGTGTCGATGATCGACAGTACGTCGGCGATCTTGCCGTCGACGTAGGTGTAGAAGACGTTCTCGTAGAAGGCCACGCGCCGGCCGTCCACCGCCAACCCGAGGAACTCGCCGACGGGGGTGCAGTCGAACGCCAGCCGGGCGGCCACGTGAGTAGCGTCCGCCACGAGCAGTTCGATCGAGAACCGCAGATCAGGGATGCGGCGGAAGTCGTTGTGGAGCAGCTCGCGGTACCCCGCCAGGTGCACGGTCTCGCCGTTGCGTCGGACGTCGTCACGGACGTAGGACCCCAAGCTGTCGAGCGTGCGGGCGTTCAGGCAGTCGACGTACTGCAGGTACAGCTCGGCCAGCGGGCTACTGCTCATCGGCGCCTCCATGGTCCCCCTCAACGCTAGTCGCGATCCAGAGGTCCGCGGGAGCCGAGGCGATCGACCCCGGTCCGCACCCGAGCCACCGCACAGCTCAGAGGCCGCTGCCGCTGCTCCCATGGTCGCGGTAGAGCCGGTGTCGCTGGCCAACGCCAGCGGCGTGGCCTGATGACGTCAGCGGCACCGTCGCGCGCACCGTCGGGCTCGCGGCTACGACGACCGTGGTCGACGGCGAGGTCCGGTGGGGGCCTGAGCCCGAGCGACCGTCCCACTGGTCGTTCCCAACCCAGATCCCGGCCCCCCTCGTCTATGTGGTCGACGCGACCGTCGGCACGTGAGGATCGCCACCTGCCCGCGGCGCCAAGGTTCACCGGCGACCCGATCGTCGGCGCCGGCGCGCCGCTCGGCTCGTCATCCACGCCGCCGCCGACACCACCATCGGGAGGGCGACGTACCAGCCCCGGCTCGCGACGATCGCCAGCAATACGAGCGTCAGGACACTGGCTCCGCCGCGTCGCAGCAGGCCCGATGCGGTTCGCAGGTAGGACACGAGCGCGAGCAGGTAGAGGAAGAGGAAGACGGCGCTGGCGGCGACGACGAACGGCACGATCACCATCGGCACCGCCGCGGCGAAACAGGTCAGGGCAGCGCCCGGAAGCGCGAGCGCGAGCACCGCGCGCCTCGGGACGCCGCGTCCGTCAAGCGGAGTGAGCCAGGCGGGAAGCCGGCCCTCGCGAGCACCGGCGTGCAAGAGCCGGGACGTGCCCCAGAGCCAGCTTCCGGTGTTGGCCTGCACGAGCGCCAACGCGAGCACCGTGATCGCGCCGACGCCGACGCCGGGGAGGGCGACCGCGTCGGCGAGCTGTGCGATGCCGAGCAGGGCATCGACCTCTGTGCGGGGCACGATCGCGGCCAGGTTGGCGGTCAGCAGGAGCGCGAGCGCTGCGTACGCGACCAGTGCAATGACGGTCACTACCAGGTAGTCACGCTGCGGGTTGCGCAGCTCCCCCGCGATGAACGTCATGTTCTCGAAGCCCGCGAACGCCCAGAACCCGACCAGGACGCCGGCGACGATCGGATCGAGGTCAGACAGGACCGGCCGCACCGCCTCGTAGCCGCCGCGGGCCTCCGGGACCGTGAGGGCGACGAGGCTGACGGCCGCGATCAGCAGCAGCCACATCACCGTCGATTGCCAGCGGGCTCCCGCGCGAGCCCCGACGAGATTGGCCGCGGTGGTGACGCCGATGACGAGCAGGGCGCCGACCAACTCGACGACCTGCCCACCGCCGACCGCGGTCTCCAGATAACCGCCCGCGACCAGGGAGGCCGCCGCCAGCCCCGGGTAGTAGGTGACCAGGATCAACGCGGGGACGCAGGCAGCGGCGTCCGGTCCGAGTCCTCGGGCGACGAACCCCTCCAGGCCGCTCCCGTCAGGAACCTCTCGCACCATCGCGCTGAAGACGAGCAGGAGCGGGACGCACAGGAGTACGGCAGCCACCCAGACGACGAGCGCGTCCGGCCCGGCGAGCCGGTAGGTCACCGAGGGGAGGAAGAGGATGCCCGAGCCGGCCACGGACCCGATCGCAAGCGCGATGCCGCCGCCGAGACCCAGCGTGCGCTCGAGCGGTGCGGTGGCAGGCGGGGTCATGGCCGCGGAACGGTAAAGGCGGATCAGGGCGGATCCCGTCCTGAATCGGTGCTTGACTTGCTCGCGTGTCGATTCCCGTGCGGCGGGTGCTAGAGCTGCTGGAGCTCCTTCAGGAGCGCCCCCTCGTCACCGGGCCGGAGGCGGCCACCCGACTCCAAGTCGACGCGCGGACAGTCCGGCGGTACGTCGCCGCCTTGCAAGCGCTCGACGTACCTGTCCGGGCGGCCCGCGGTCCTGGAGGGGGTTATCACCTCGCGCCGGGCTACCGGATGCCGCCACTCATGCTGAGCGTCGATCAGGCCGTCGCCGTCGTCGTTGCGCTTAACGTCGCCCAACGAGTCGGCGGAGCGGTGACCGGACCCGCAGCCGCGGACGCGCTCTCCAAGCTCCGGCGGGTGCTCCCGTTGCGTCTGCACGAGCGAGTGCGGGCCCTCGAGCAGCGCTTGTGGTTCACCACCCCGACGCGACCCGAGGCCGCGCCCGCAGCCGCCGATACGCTGCTCACGGTTGCCGAGGCGGCCGAGCGGCGCCGGACGGTCACGGCGCAATACCAGCGGCATGACGGCCGAGCCGGGCAGCGGACGCTTCGTCCCTACGGCGTCGTCCTTCATGGCGGACGGTGGTACGGCGTCGCCCTCGACGAACAACGAGACGAGCTCCGAGCCCTGCGCCTCGACCGGATGAGCGACGTCCGCATCGGCGGACCCACGGCTCCCCCTCCCTCCGATCTGCACCCGGCCGACTTCGTCGCCACCGCCCTCGCCCGCGTCCCGTGGGGATGGGACGTCGAGGTCCTCCTCGAGACGACGCTCGATCACGCGGCTTGGCGTGTCGCCCCCGGCTACGGGGAGCTCATCCCGTGCGAAGAGGGCGTCATCCTGCGCATGCAAGTCGAGGATCTCGCCGACGCAGCCGGTCTCCTTGCGGACCTCAGGTGCCCCTTCATCGTGCATCGGCCGGTAGCGCTCCGCGCGAGCGTCGAGGAGCTTGCGGACTCACTCATGAGCAACGCCCGTCGCGGCTCGTGAGGGCCAAGTGTCGCTGCGGGCTCAGTCCTCGGCAATTCTCGGGAAGCGCTTGCCGGCCCGCGGTCCGGGAGGCGGTGGTGCGACCGCCTCCCGGATTGGTCGCCTACGAGCAGCGTCTGCGCGCGTCGATTCAGTCGCTGCGGTCGACGTTGCCGTTGGCCCGTCCGTGCGCAGAGCTGGATGCCCCGGAGGCTCGACCGCCACAGCAGTCCGGTCAGCAATCGGCTTACGGCTTCGGTGGGGTGTTTGGTGGCGGCACTTCACCTGCCGGGGCTGGGGCTCGAGCGGAGCGCGTGCGCGCTGCGAGTCGCCGTTGCAGTGCGAGGGTCAGGGTGCCAGCCAGCACGATGCCCGAGAGGTTGAGCACTAGCTGCTCGGTTGACGTCCAGGCCTGGTCGAGGTAGCGCGCGCGTGGCGCCGCGGGGTCCGGACTGAGGCCGTAGGCGAGGGCAACGGCAATGTTGCCGGCGGCGGGAATGGTGGTGACGGAGACGAGAACGCCGAGGACGGCGCCGGACTTGGCCGAGGTGAGGGCCTGCATCCCGGCGATGCCGGCGAGGAACGCGACGACGAAGGACAACGCGTCGGGGAGGTAGATGAACTCGGTCTGCGGGCGCGGCTCAAACAGCGCGGCCGAATCGACGAGCCCGAGGGCAGTGAGCAGCCAGGTCGAGCCCACCGTCGCGGCGATGCCGACCACGAAGCCGACGACGAGGGCGACGAGCGCGCGGCGGACGATCTGCCACCGGCGCAGCGCGACCCCGGCGCAGACGCCAGCGAGCGCCCCGAATTCCGGGCCGACGATCATCGCGCCGATCACGAGGATCGCGGAGTCGAGCTCGACCGCGACGCCCGCGAGCATGGTCGCGACGGCGAACAAGACGAGGTAGGCGCCGGTGAGCGAGGACTCCTCGCGCGTGCGCGCCTCGAGGTCCTCCCACACGACCGCGTCGCTGCCCTCCCCCGGGGCGAGCTGTTCCGCGAGGGTCGCCGCGCGCGAGAGCGACAGGTCGACCTCCTCGACCGCGATCGATCCACGCTCGTCCAGGCCGATGGCACGGAGCTCGCCCAGCACATCGTTTGTGGCTTCGCGGGCGACGTCGGCGAGCAGGAGGTCGCCTTCGGGCTGGCGGCCAGCGCCGCGCAGCACGACGACGTTCGTGACCCCTGGGTGGTCGGTCAAGTGCGCGTACACGCGAGGCGTGCAGTCCGCGGGGCTGATGAGGCGCAGGTGGAGCACGCCGGCGACCGTAGCTGCGGGTCGGGTCGGTGCGCCGCGACGTCGGGCTGAGGGGTTCCCCGGGCACGGCGCGGAGCAGTCGCGCCAACGCCACCGTCCCAACGCGCGTGAGCAGGGCACCGCTGTCTCGCTGCCGGATCCGCTTGCGCTACGGGGCAGCTTCCGCCTTGTGAACACCGGACGTGATCGGATGCGCGGAGCGTGTAGCGCCACTGCAACCGGAGAAGCTCGCCGAGCGCTCTGGCCGTGAGGTCCGGGGAGCTGCTGATGCCGCGGCGGCTTGACGCCGCGCGCTCAGGCGAAACGTGCGGCGATGCCGGGGTAGTCCACGATCAGCCCGGCCGCGTCGTACTCGAGTACGGCTCGGAAGTCGGCCTCCGAGGTGTAGTCGTAGCGGCGGTCGTCGAGGCGCCGGTAGGTCTGATCGAGCCGGGTGACGGAGAGATCGAGCGCCCGGACGTAGGCGGCGGGCGCCATTGCCACCTCCCTGGATACAAGCGGCAGGCGGTGGACCGGCAGCGTGTTGGTGCAGGCAGACGCCTCGATGTCGACGTCGATCAGTCCGTCGAGCTGAGGGGCGGCTTTGCCGTCGACCGTCCAATGGCCCTCACCGTCTGACATGAGAACGGTCTCGCGCGGCCCGGCGATAGTGTCGGAGACCACTCGCGCCTCGCGAGTCCGCCAGCGATCGTCAAGCGTGATCTCGTAGCGGACGGCATACGCCTGCCCGTCCTCGACCGCACACGTATGCCCGCGCAAACGGCCGGGCTGCGTGTAAACGACCTCGAAGCCGTCAACCGCGTCGACGAACCGCCAGGCGGCGAAGGCGGGGAGGTCGGCGAGCATCGGCCACAAGCAACCGGATCCGCCGGACAGACTCGCGATGCCGGCCGCCGACCAGACGGCGGAGGCCTCCGCGGCAACGGCCTCGAGGACCCCCGACTGACTCGCTGGCTCTCGTCCTCCAACGAAGCCTTAGGTCGACGAAGTCATCCCGTAAGCCGATCCGCCTGTGGGACGGTCCCACATGTGTTGCGGCTGTAGCTTCCGAGTCGCTAGGCCGGGTGGACGTCGACGCGTTCCTCGAGCCATGCGGCCAATGGGCCGTCGGCCACGTCGAGGAAGCGGGGCTCGATCGCATCGCCGGCCGCAATGAGCAGGTCGGCAACGGCGACGTAGTCGCGGTCCGGTAGTTCGTGGTGCTGCGAGCCTAACGCTGCGACGGCCAAGGGAGTGTCGTACTCCGCGTCGCCGCGCGCTAGTGGGTCAGCCCCGAGCTCGAGGAGCCGGCGCACGGCGGTCGGGCTGCCGACCCAGGCCGCGTGGCCGATGAGCGGCAGCACCGGCGAGCCGCCGACCACCCCGCGGAAATCGGGACCGACGGCGTCGACCACGGTGTCGAGGTGGCCTTGCAACGCGGCCAGGATCACGACTTCTTGGGCGTCGACATCCAGTCGATCGGGGAGCGCCACGTCCGGCCGCTCCCCGCGAGCGAGGGCGGCGACAGCGTGCTCGGCGTCGCTGACCTCCGTGGAGGCGCCGAGCACGGCGAGCGTCTGGGCCAGGTCGTCGCGGCCGCGCAGCACGGCATGCTGGTAGGGCGTGCGCAGCGGCACATCGTCGCGCCACGTCTCGCCGCCCGCACGGTCGATGTCGGCGCCGTGCTCGGCGAGCAGGCTAACCATCGCCTGCCCGCAGCCGCGTCGCACGGCGTGGGCGACCAGCCCGGCGTAGTTGGGGTCGCCGCCCGCCTCGAGCATCAGCCGCACGTGCTCCACGTGATCCGCGTCGATCGCTGCTGCCAGCGCGTTGGTGCCGTCGACCGTCGCGCCGAACTCGAGCAGCAGCCGCACGCAGTCGGGCGAGTGGGCGTAGGCGGCGTGGTACAGCGACTCGTTGTCGTCCGGGCGTGCCCCCGCCTCCAGCAGTGCGCGGGTCAGCTCAGGGTCGTGCCGTACGCCGGCCGCGCCGTAGAGCGCCGGCATGTTCCCGCACTCGTTTGCGAAGAACGCATTGGGATCGGCGCCGCGGCCGAGTAGGTCGCGCCCGATCTCGGTCGTTGCGAAGCACGAGTGGCAGGCGTAAATCAGCGGTGCCCACCCGAGTGGGCCGCCTGGGGCGTTGACGTCGCCCACCCAGCGGTCGCCTCCGAGCGTCAGAGCGGCCCACGGGTCGCGGGCGATCTCCGGACGCGCGGCCAGCAACATTTCGGCCCGCGCGCGACGCTGACCAACGGCGGCGTGGACGAACGAGTCGACGTCGGCCTCCACCGAGGCGACGAGCGCCGCCCAGCTCGGGTAGCCCTGCTTGCGCGCGATCACAAGCTGAGCTCGCGCGAGGATCGGCTCGCGTCCGCCGAGGCGGACGACCGCGCGCTCGTCGCCCGCGCGTGCTGCCCTCACTAGCTCCTTCGCCTGCTTGCGCAGCTGCTCCAAGTTCATCGCGTCCCTCCGAGGCGCCCGGTGTCCGCGGTTTCGGGCGAAGAGTTGACGTGATGAGGCTCTCTGCGCGAGTGGTAACGAGGTGGGCACTGCCCTGCCCGCGGACCGGACGCACCCTCGCGGCGCACCGCAAACCCTACCGCCTAGCCGCGCTGCCCGGCCGTGTGCAAGGACGCACCGCTGCCGTGGCGTTCCCAGTGAGCGATCGTCTGCCGGGATATTGGTCTGGCGCCGCTCCGCTCTCGGGTTACGGTCTCCAAATGGGCATCGATCCGCGCGCAGTGTCTGGCTTCTCCTCGGTTGCCCATGCCTACGAGCGGGGTCGGCCGAGTTACTCCGACGCGGCGATCGCAAGGCTCGTCGACGGCCTCGACCTGACCGCCGACAGCAGCGTGCTTGACCTTGCGGCCGGAACGGGGCAGCTCTCGCGGTTACTGCGCGGCCGCGTGGGGTGCGTCGTTGCCGTTGAACCGATGAGCGCGATGCGCAGCAGGATGAGGGCGTCCCTCCCGGACGTGACCGTGTTGGACGGCACCGCCGAGGACATCCCGCTGGCTGATCGAGAGGTGGACGCGGTCGTTGTCGGCGAAGCATTTCACTGGTTTGAGACGACGACGGCGACCCAGGAGATCGCGCGCGTCCTCAAGCGCAGCGGAGGCATCGCCTTGCTGTGGAACACGCCGACGTGGACGGTCGAGAGCCACCCGTGGCTCGATGCGCTCCGACGCAGACTCGCGCCCCATAAGAGGGCAGCGGGCGCCTACCCGGCGGGTGAGGGCAGCTGGCAGACCGCGTTTGCCAGGACCGGCCTGTTTGAGCCTCTCCAACACGTCGAGGCTCTCCACGAACAGACGCTCGGCCGGAATGACTTTCTTGCCCAGATCGCATCCTGGAGCTGGATGGCCAACCTTGGGTTCGACCAACGGCAAGCCGCGCTCGACGACATCGACGTGCTCGTCCGGGGCCACGAAAGCATCGCGATTCCCTACCGCACCGACCTCCACCTCGCACGGCGGCGGACTACCCAACGCTGAACCGCCCGCATAGCCGATCGCCCTACGAGCCGTCGGACGGGACCCCGCGAAGGGCTCGCCGGCGCGTTATAGGAGCAGGACCGTTACCCGCGCAGCGCGCGCGCCAGCACGGACGGGTGCCGGGCGAGTTTCGGTCCGACCACGACCGCAAACGCGCTGAGGGCAAGCCACGGCCTGAAGTGCGGCCGGATCCGGCGGATGAGCCCGTCCTCGGCCAATTCAAACACCATCGCATCGCCAAGGGTGACCGGCCCGACCTTCGCCGCACCTCGGAGCAGTGCCAGGCGACCGTCGCTGACCTGCTCGTACCAGACCAGGTCCTTGAGCGAACCGTAGACGGCTTCGAAGAGCAGCCGAAGATCACGCTGGCCGCGGAACACCATCCGCCCCGAGACCGGAGAGACAAGCTCGGCGTCCGGAGCCAGAAGCGACATGACGCCCTCAACGTCGCCAGCCATGGAGGCGGACCGATACTGGTCGATGGCGTCCCGCATGACGCCATGCTCGCATGCCAGCCCGTCAATGAGAGTCAGCACATCGCCTCGAGCGGCAGCGGTCGTCGCCGCAGCGAAAGACCTTGTCGCCCCTTCAAGGAGCGGTCTAGTCGGTCGACTGGTCCATGACGTAAAGGGTCGCCCCGCCCGGGTCCTGGTAGGTGGCCAGGAAGCCGCCGGGGATCTCCGAGGGCTCATCGACCACGACGAGCGTCTCCGCGCGGGCGGCATGGAACGCCTCGACGCTGTCGACGACGAACAGCGGTCCGACCGGGGCGTCGGGGTCGTTGGCGTCGAGCATGAGTTGGACTTCCGTGCCCGGCAGGGCCAGTGCGACGGTCGCGTCGCCTTCGCGCCACACCTCGGCGAAGCCGAGGCCATCGCGGTAGAGGGCGAGCGAGGCCTTCAGGTCGGCGGTGGGGGTGAACAGGAACTCGAGCTTCATGGCAAACCTCTCGTGTCGTAGCGCCGTTGGCTCACAGCGTAACGATATTATGCCTCGGATGCGAGAATGGGTTCCGGTCTCGACCTCCCCGAAGGGCAGGCTGGCGCTTGCTGCGGTCAACGAGTTCGGGGCGCGTCCGTTCGATGAGGTCACGGTCGCTGAGCTGGCGACGGCGGCGAAGGTCACCACAGGTGCGCTCTACCACCACTTCGGGAGCAAGCTCGGGCTGTACGCCTTCGCGCGCGAGGACGTCGAACGGCGCCTGCTAGATCGGATGGAGGGTGCGATCGCGGCCGCGGGGCCGGAGTCGGATCGCTCGGCAGCCGCGACAGCCGCGTTGCTGGTCGGACTGGATTTCGCCGTGCGCGAGGGCTTCCTCCGGATCCTGGGGAACCCGCCGGCGGGCACGGAACACGATCGGCTGGCCGAGATGCTCAGCCAAAGCGTCGTCCCGGCGACACCGCTTCTCGGGCGGATGCTCGCAGCGAGCTGGCGTGCGGCTCTGGCAGCGATCGCCGAAGGCGCAAAGCCGGAGCACGCCCGCACCGCCATTGCGGCTCTCAAGCTCAATCTGCCCGACGACGAATGAGCCTCGTGCGTCGATCGAACTCGCCCCTCGGACGCCTCTCGCAATCGACTGGCAGGAACAATTCGGCGGAACACGAGCTTCGCTGCTGCCTGCCATGCAAGGCGGCGGTCGTCCCGCAAGCCGATCCGCTACCGGACGTGCCCCTTACGCGCGTAGGTCCCGACCGATCGCGATCACAAGCGATGCGATCATGCCGTGAGCTGGCCTGCTCTGCGAGCCGTCAGCAGCTGGCCGCCGGAGTCGTTGACGACGTCGACTTCGACGAACCCGGATTTGTGTGCGAGCTCAGACAGCGCGTGGTCGTCGTAGAAGTGTCCGCGGCTGGCGATCGGCTCCGGTGCCGCGGGCGTTCCGCGCAATTCGGGTCCCGTGGTGTAGACGGCGAGGCGACCGTCGTTCGCCAGCACCCGCCGGCACTCGCTCAGGACCGTGACCGGGTCGGGCAACAAGAAGAATACGACCGACATGGCCACCGCCGTGAACGCGCGGTCCCCGAACGGGAGCTGTTCTGCACTTGCGAGCACGACCTCGGCGCCAGGCGCGCGCTCCCGTGCGAGGCGGGTCATCTCCTCGCTGTGATCGAGGCCGGTCGCTTGCGCTGCTCTGTCCAGGGCTTCGCGCAGCAGCAGACCTCCGCCGCATCCGATCTCAAGCAGACGATCCCCCGGGCCAAGTGCCAGCGCATCGAGGATGGCCCGGCGTGCGAAGTCGTGGACATCGCCGGCCCCATAGGCCTCGCGTGCGCGAGCACCGGTCGGCCGTCGCGCCACGCGGTCGGTGAGCCACTCATCGAACGCCTCAGCCGGCAGCGCGCTGTGCAGCCACGCCCTGAGATCGTCGTCACCCAAACCGAACGAGCGCAGGACTTCGAACAGCTCAGGCGGCTTGTGAGCCTCCTCGCGCACAAGCGTCAGCCGTCTGATGCCGCGGCGCCCTTGGCCAGCAGGCGCTTGGGAGCCTTGCCCTCCCAGGCGTCTTCCAAGAGCTCGGCAAGTACACCGGCATCAGCGCTGCGGAGGTCGAGCCGCACAGCGGCCAGCCGCCGGCCCCACCACACCTCCTCGCAGACCCGAGGATCCCGATCCACGGTGGTTCGTATCCCAGCCTCGTCGAGAATCACGTTGACGTGGTCTGCGTCCCAGAGCGTGGCGAAGATCTTGCCACCCACCCGGAACGATGGCCGGCCGTGGTGGTCCTGCTCGACGACCTCGGGAAGCGCGAGCGCGAGCCTGCGCACGGTCGGCGCATCGCTCATCGCGCCGAGCCCGTCCGTCGGAGCTGGACGTCACTTGTCACTGGACCCGCCAGAGTGCCAGACACCGCGTACTCGGGCATGAGCGGATGGTAGGTCCGACGGTGCCCCGTGGCTTCGACGAACGGCAAGACCACCTCACGCCGCCCCACAAGACGAAGGATCAGCGGCATGCCAGGCCGTGTCCCGCAGGGATCCGCTTTCGGAAGGCCGTTGGCGGCGTTGACCCCGCGCGGCGGCGGGGATGTCGCAATCACCTGCCTTGGTCGTTCGACCTGGACGCGATCGAGCTCTTTCGCGATGACTGAGCTCGGAGGCCGCGTGCTCGCCACCGGAGCGTGCCTCACCCCCATCGACCTTGTCGGCTTATCCCTGATCTTCGTGTTCGCCGCCGGCGTGTGCTCCCGGCCGTTCGCCCTACCGCTTTGTGGTCGCCAACAAGGCGGCCAACCCGAGGAAGACGCCGCCGACCGCCTGGTCGAGACGGCGACGGGCGCGAGCACCGAGCTCGGCCAGCTTGATGCGGTGACCGAGCAACGCCCATCCCGTAGCCGCCAGCAGCTCGAGCGCGATGTACAGCGGCCCGAGCACTACCAGCTGCCCGGCGACGGGTCGCGCGGGGTCGATGAACTGCGGTAGGAACGCGGTGAACAGCAGCAGCGCCTTCGGGTTGGCCGCCACGGTGAGGAACTCCCGTCGCGCCAGCGCCATTCGTCCGAGCGACGACGCTGAGCTCGCCGTCGGGCCGTCGCCACCGGGTCGAGAGGCGAGGCTGCGGATCCCGAGGTAGGCGAGGTAGACCACCCCGCTCCACTTGACGATCTCGAACACCGTCTGCGAGCGGGTGAGCACCACCGCGAGACCGGCGACGGCGAGCGCCAGCATCACCGCGAAGGCGGCCAGGCGACCCGCGAGCGCGAGCACCGCCTCGGTCACCCCGAAGCGCATCCCGTGTTGCATGGCTAGGAAGTTGTTCGCTCCAGGAGAGATCGCGACGAGCGCGGCGGCGGGCAGGAAGACGGCGAGCTGAGTCAGCGAGACCACGTCGTCACGGTACCTACGGGCGCAACCATGGGCTTCGCGATCCGGGCGAAACGAACGTGTCTCTAGATCCCCGCCTGTTCCGCTCAGCGATCGCCTGCGAGACGCCCGCGGTGTCCCGCCAGCGCGGCTGGTCGGTCGACCGTCGGTCTAAGCATGTTGAGCGACCCGCGCGGGCAGTGGAACGACACCCGTTGTCGGTGGGGATTCCCGGCTGATGTCAACGCTATGGCTCGCGTCATGTAGGCGGTGTGGGGATTTCGAGGCGCGGGTTACCTGGTGCATACACCCAGGACTTGCTGCTCCTCCTCGCCGAGTTGGGCGGTCGGTGTAACGGCTCGCGCGACGTCGAGCACCGGGTGGTGGTCGCTCAGCAGCGGATTGAGGTGGATCAGCGTGAGCTCGCCGACGCTGGCTTGGGCCGCGACGCTTCCGGCGTTGTGGCCCGTGGCGTCGCGCTCTGCCGATTCGGGGGCCGCGGACGACGACCACGCTTCGTGCAAGAGATGCCGGACTCCGTGCGCGAGCTCGATGCTGCCGGGGTCGTAGGCGGTGTCGGTGATGAGGACGATCTCGTGGTCGATCCTCAGCCCTGCGGTGAGCGCCGACTGCCGGTGTTGGGCGCGCGCCCTGACCGCGAAGCCACCGACGGCTTGGGCGCCTTCTGTGAGCTCGTGGATGGAGCCGATCGCAGAAGGCGCAGCCGACGAAAGCGGCGCCCGCAAGAGCGGGCCGAGGAGGTCGGTACTCGCGGCCCCGTACAGCCACCGCCCCGGTGCCCACACGCGAGTGCCGAGCCCCAGCGCCGGCAGGTAGCTCAAGCCGCAGACGTGATCGAGTTGGAAGTGCGTCAGGATGACGTCAAGTCGCGCGACGCCCGACAGCAGCGCCGGGCGCGTGACGAGGCGGCGAACCCCGGTCCCGGCGTCGAGCAGCAGCGATCGTCGCTGCGCAGCAGGACGCACGGCGTCTCCCGGGAGTCGGTCGGGATCCAGCCTCCGCTGCCCAAGATCAGCGCGTCGATGGCTCCGCCGGCCGTCCACGGAGATCGGCACGTGAGATCCTGTGGCCCAGTGCTCGCGGGGCTTGACGGGGTTGCGACCTCGTGCCGGCAGCGATCGTCGTGGCCCGCCGCCCGCCGCCAGTCGCCGCGAAGGACCCGACGAGGATGAGCAGCAGGCCGGCGATCGCCGCGGCGGTCAGCGACTCGTCGAGGAACGTGACGCCGAGCGTGACCGCGACGACGGGATTGACGTAAGTCACGACCGAGGCGCGGCTGGGTCCCGCCTCGTTGATGAGGACGAAGTAGAGGAGGAACCCGATCGCGGTGCACACCAGCCCGGCGGCGACGAGCGCGGCGCTCGCACCCGCACCGGGCACCGTGGAGGGCGCGGTGAGTACCGCCGTGGGCGCGAAGGCAACCGTCGCGATGAGCATGCCGGCCGCCACGGCGCCGAGCGGGCGCACGTCGTGCAGTCGATGTTTGACGACCAGCGGCCCGGCCGCGTAGCCGAGGGTGGCCACGAGGATCGCCGCGGCGCCCAAGAGCTCTTTCGGGTCGCCGGCGACGTCGACGCCGAGCAGCAGGACGACGCCACCGAGGCCGACGAGCAGCCCGAGCAGGCGCACCCCGCCGACCTGCTCCTCCGGGTCGACGCGCAGAGCCAGCAGGGCGACCGCGAGCGGGACGGCCGCGATGAGGATCGCCGCCAGCGAACTCGAGACGCGTTCGAGCCCGAAGTTGATGAGCGCGAACGGCAGCACGATCTCCAGGCCGGCGTAGGCGGCGAGCGGGCCGGCCCGGTGGCGCAGGCCGTGTAGCGCACCGGTCCACCAGGCGATCGGCACGAGCACCGCAGCCGCCAGCCCGACGCGGACGAACGCGATGGTCGCGTTCGGGACACCGTCATCGACCGCGATCTTGACGAGCAGGTACGGCAGCCCCCAGACCAGACCCGCGGCAGCAAAAACGGTCCAACCACGGCTGCTCACCGCGCAAGCCTAGACCCGAATCGAAGCTCATCGACCAGCGCCGCAGACGATTCCGGAGGCGCGTCGAGTTCCCAATCGTCTGCGGAACGATCCCGTAGACGATCCCTAACGGCACGGGCTTGCTGCGCGGACAGAGCTTCCCGCTACTCAGCGAGTTGATGCGCCTGCCACTGAGTAAAGCCATCAGGATCTGCAAGCCGGAGGTACGGCAGCTGTGCGTGGTTCCAACACATTTGCCAGTGAGCGTCCGCGACCATGCGATCCGGACCAAAACTCGTGTAGGGGGCCAAACCCGGGAGCTTCGCCGCTGCGTCGTCGCCGACGAGGCGCGAGAGCGTTTTGGTCACGAGCTCGAGACGGGCATCTTGCACGTCGTCTCTGCTGGCTAAATCGCGAATCGCCGCATCGTCGCTCTCGGACCATGGAAACCACTCGCGGAGGTGATGACGAGCGCGATCATGCGCCTCGGCCGTAAACGGTGTCGTCGCGGAATGCGCCAGCTCGGCAAAGGACGCGGCGAGCCAATGGGCCATGAAGATCGCGGCATGCGCCCCGGCGTCGGGCGCGATGGCCCTCCAGGTGCGTCGTCCGACATCCGCTTCGCCGAACTCGGCGGCAGACTCGATCATCAGCGTCACCGCGAAGTCGCCGGTCTCGGCGAATGCATGCGCTCGGACAACGTCGATGTCGAGCCCAGCTGGTATGCCATCCCAGTACGCAGCACCGAGAGGCTCATCCGTGATCCCACCGCTAGCCAGCTTCAGCTTGGCCAGGCTCTTCAGGATTTCCCCGCCCTTCCTCTCACGAGCGTTACGCCACATACATGAGGTATCGGCAGACGCGCCAGCGAGCGGTAGCGACCTCGTCCCCCCTCGCGTGACGCCTGAGTGGCGTCTTCCGACGACACTCGCGGGGTCGTCGACGTCGAGGGCCACCGTATCGGCGTCGACACCCTTCGCCGCGAAGCAGCTCTGCGGCCTCTTCGCCTCTCTGGCGATCGCGGGCGCGAATCACGACGGCGCGGCCCGCTTGGGCGAGTTGACGGGCGACGTCGAACCGAAGCCCCGTTGCCGCCGGGTGATGTCAGCGAGCTTGGGCATGGGACGTTCCTCCTGTCGGTGGTGTGCGCCCTCATCAACGCTGCCGAGCCACGGAACGTGACATTCAATCGCTAGAACCGCTCAAGCCCTGTTGCTTGCGGGGGGTGACCGAGCGCCGGCATCCTCGGTTGCGGAAACCCCGCTTTACGCACCCGAGATTGTCGCTAGCTGCGGCCATCGGGGCGGCTCGTTAAACGCTTAGGCCCTTCGAGGCGGGCTCTTACGCCGCGTTCAGGGCTGACGCCGCTGTGTCGGCGCGGCGGATGGCGCGGTAGACGGTCGAGCGGGTGACGGCGAAGAGTTCCTCGAGCTCGCCGACGGTAGGGCCGCCGGCGTGGTAGAGGGCGACCAGGTGCGCTTCTTGGTTGGGGCTGAGCTTTGGGTTGCTTGCCGCGCAGGCAGCCCTTGGCCTTGGCGACCCTCATGCCCTCGCGGGCGCGCGCGAATGAGATCTGATTCGAACTCGGCGACCCTGGCGAGCACGTTGAACAGCAGCCGGCCGACCGGGTCGGTTGGATCGTGCACACGTGCCGAGCGCGAGCTTGATCTCACGGGCCGTGAGCTCGTCGGCGATCGTGCGCGCGTCGGGCAGGGACCGAGTGAGCCGGTCGAGCTTGGTGACCACCAGCGTGTCGCCGGCGCGACCGGCCGCGAGTGCTTGGCGCAGCCGGGGCCGGTCGCGGTTGGTGCCGGTGAGGCCGTGGTCGACGTAGATGCGCTCGGGCGCGACGTCGAGGGCCTGCAGGGCGTCGCGTTGAGCGGTGAGGTCCTGGGCGTCGGTGGAAACGCGGGCGTAGCCGATCTTCAGTTCGGACACGCGCTGAAGTGTGTCCCATTGTCGGACGGTCACCGGCACTCATCACCGAACCAGTCTTACGGCACACTCGTCGCCGCACGGGCTCGACGAGCCGCTCAGCGGCGGCAGCGTGCCGGTGGGGGTTCGGCTTGCGGTACTGCGTCACGCGGTGCGCGCTTGCGGTGGAGTGCCGAGCACCACCTCAGTCGTCGCATCGAACGGGAGCTTGGATGTTCCGGCGACGACGGCAAAAGCGCGCTCCCATGCGCGTTGGTCGGTCACGAACGGTTCCTCCTCCCGCATCCAGCGGGCGTAGGACTCTTCGTCTATCTCGCCCGCCGCGATGCGGGCGACGTCGCGCTGCCGGGTGACCTCCGGATCTGCCTGAACCTACATGACGCCGTCGAGCAAATCGATGAGCTCCCTGCGCCCGGCGCCGACGCCTTCGACGATGACGAGCTCAGCGGTCGTCGGGATCTCGATCGCGCCCGGCCGATCGCGCTCGTCCCAGGCTGGTGGCCGGTACGCCACGGATCGACCGTTTCGAAGTGGCTCCAAGATCCCACTTGCCAGCAACTCCGCCCAGTCGAAGCACGAGTACCACCAAGCGACATCGTCAGTGTGGACGGTCGTTGCGCCAGGAATTGCCTGTTGGAGGCGCCGCGCGAGCGACGACTTGCCGCTCGAGCTGCGCCCGTCGATTGCGAGCACCGGCGCCCGGCCCTCCGGAGTGCCAATCTGCTTGCGGACGAGATCGACGAGGCTCGCACGCCGCGCGACTCGCCAGGGCCCGAGCGCCGGCTCGCCTTCTTCGAGCACAGTCATCTTGATCATGCTGTCAGCCGGATCACCCGGAGCGACGTTCTCCCACGGATCGTCGCGTCGGATGAAGCTGCAAAGGCTGACCAGCTTCACCACCCACGCTTGCTCGTCCCGCTCTCGGATCGGCTTGCGCAACAGATGCCGCCCTGTCCCTGCGCGAGCTGGACGACTGGCGCCGGGGAGGAAGCCGGGACCATCTGCGCGATGACGCTCAAACAGGGGCCGGGGCGGGGTGTCCGGGTGCGCGACCCAGCTGAGGCCTGATCGGTGACGTCAAGGCGCAAAGCGCACGCGACGGCAATCGACAAGCATGCCCGGGATGCGATCGCTAATCATGCTGCATGGCGCCTGGCACCAGCCGGCCCATTTCGACGACCTCGCCGGCCGCCTGCGCCGGCAGGGCGTCGAGCTAACCGCGCCCGACCTGGGTGGACGCTCGCTCGCCGAGGGCACCGCGCTCGTGCAGGGCGCGGTCGACCGGGCGGCCGAGCCGCCCGTCGTGCTCGCCCACTCGCTCGGCGCGGTCACCGCCACCGGGCTGCGCGGCGTGGCGCACCTGCTTTTCCTGGCCGGGTTCGTCTTCGACGAAGGCGAGAGCCCCCAGGACTGGATCGCGAGGGTCGCCGAGCAGACCGGGCGCCCGGCGGCGCCGTTGCCGCTGGAGGTCGACGACGACGGCCTGACGCGCCTGGATCCCGCCGGTGCCCGTGAGGGGCTGTTCGCCGACTGCGACGACGACGTAGCTGATCGGGCGGTCGGCCTGCTGCGCCCCGAGCCCGGAGCGATCTTCGCCGCGGCGCCGGCCCACGCTGCGTGGCGGGATGTCCCGTCGACGTATGTCGCCGCCCGCGACGACCGGGCGATCGTGCCCGAGATGGTCGCCGCGTTCGCGGCGCGCTGCACGACCACCGTGACCTGGCCGACGAGCCACTCGGCGTACCTGAGCCGGCCCGACGACGTCGTCGCGCTAGTGCACGGCCACCTCTAGAGGCGTCGCGACGTCTGGTTGTGGCCGGGACCGCGACGCTCTCGACGAAGTGCTTCCACAAGGCGCAGAGCTGTCTCGCTGACCTCCGCAGCCGGGACACCTAGGAATGGTGTGGCTTTGGGAGCGTTCTGGGCGACCGCTTGAGGGCGAGCAGGAGCGCGGTGCCACGAGCTGCGGCCGCACATCGCTTAGCCTGAGATCCATCCCGATCGCCGGTAACGCGACGATCACTACCGTGACGCCCAGCACTTCGAGACTTGAGCTACGCACAGCGTCGCCATCAGCGGCCGACCGCGCGTGGGCGCGCCCCGCCGTCTCAGCGGCCACCGCGCGCTCCGGCGTCACCTGCCCTCCTCTCACGGACACCGGCGGCCGCCGGGAGTTCAATCGTGGTCCCGTCGACATGACGCAGAGCGTTTTCGCATCCGATGACTTGGCCCGAGCAAACCCGTGGCGCTGGCGCCCCGGTCGCTGAAAACCACGCTTTACGCACCCGAGCGACCCAGCCCTTGAGGCGCGAGGCGGGGGAGAGGACGTCCGAGTGGCGGTTTCACGTCACCCGAAATGGCCCACTTCGGAGATAGGCCGCTCGTGGGGCCCGGCACGGAGCTGCAGCTGACGATCGACGATCGCGCCGTCCCGCACGACGAGGTCCTCGCCGCGGTCGAGGTCCTCGAGGCCGAACAGGTCCTCACGCGCGCGCTCGCGCGCGAGGAGACGGCCGGGGAGGTGGGGGAGGGGCTGCCGCTCGAGCCGGAGAACCTCTACGCCGCCGGCGAGCGGATCGCCCTACGCGCCGCGTCGGCCTCGACCCGGCGGCAGTACGCGTCGATCTACCGGGCGTTCGGCGACTGGATCCGCTCAGAGCTCGACCGGCCACCGACCGGCGAGGACCTCCATGGGGACGCAATCGCCGCCTACGCCCGCCACCTCGACACCCAGGGCGGCCGCGGCGGTCGGCCCGCGGCGCTCGCCACCCGTCGCGTCTACCTCTCCGTTCAGCCCGGCGGCTGGGATCCCGAAGACGTCCTCGCCCTGGTCGCCGCCGACACCGACGACTCCCTCGACCGTGTGATCGACCGCGAACAGCACGACGAACGCGCGGCAGACCTCGCCGCTCTCAAGCTGGCCGAGCGTCATGCGCTCGCGCTCAAAGCGATCGGCTACTCCTACGCGCCTGCCTCCTCATGCCCGGGCTTGGCGAACTGCTCGAACGACCCGACCTCGATCTCGCGCGGGCAGCCGCCGCCTTAGGTATCCCGAACGACGAGCTCGGCGCTGGAAAGAACCGAGCGCACCAGCTGACTACGGTCGATAGGATTACGTCGCGTTCAAGCCCCTCGCGAGCGCGCCCGATGCTTGGCCGGCCGCGCAGCTGGACCCGCCGGCAGTCGGTTACGACTGGCGCGACCCGCACCGTATGCGGCGCCCGGCGGCGCGATTGTTACTCGACCTGGTTGGTGGGGACCTCTTCGGGCCAGGGGAGCGCGACCTCGGCGGTGGAGCGGAAGTCGTGGCGTGCTCACGCGCCCAGTCGGCGAACGACCCGCGCTCGGTGACCGGTGACACGTTCGACGTCGCCGGTGGCGCGCTCAGGTGCGTCGATGAGCGCGGCCCAGTTTGCGAGCGCGGCGTCGGCGTGCTCAGCGCCCATCGCGGCCGCATACTCGCGGCGTGCTCGTGCGGCGGCTGATCCACGACGCACAACTGGGGTCGATGGCCGCGCCGATCGTGGCGATTCGCTCTCGCTGGGTAAGCCCCTCTGGGTCGCCTCGATGGCCTGGCCGGCGAAGTCGCGGTCCAGCAGAGCCCGCAGCCACCTGGACGCTGGCTGAATGGGCGGGAGATCAGCCCTTTCACAGGGTCTCGGTGACCTTGGTCAGGCCGACCGGTTGATCGATCGGATGACCCCCGACCGCTGCACGACGGAGTGCGAGCACTTGGCCGGGGACCACCGCGACGATCGGGCTCAACCACTCCGGCACCTCTTCGGGAAGAGCGAGATCCGCGTCCGGCCCTTCGTCGATGAGCACCGGTCGCGCCCCGCGTGCGCGCAGCGCGTCGGCCGTTTCAAGGACCGCACTCCGGGCTTTGCCTCGGGCGGCGACGACCACTACGGGAGTGTTGGGAGCGACGGCCGCGATCGGACCATGGAGCAGATCCGCGGTCGAGAAGCCTTCGGCGACGGTCGCGGTCAGCTCACGGACCTTGAGTGCGATTTCCATCGCCGTCGCGTAGTTGTACCCCCGGCCTACGGTCAGCAGGTACGATGCGCTGGCGTGGAGATCGAGCGCTTCCACGGACGCGAATGCGCTGTCGAGCGCGCGCTGGACGAGCGACGGGACCCGCCGCAGATCCGCCCGATCGTCGTCGTCCGGAGCCATCTCTGTCACCAGCGCGGCGAGGACGAGGAGCGAGGTGGTGTAGGTCTTGGTCGCCGCCACGGAGCGCTCCGCTCCTGCGCGTAGCTCAAGCGTGTAGTCCGCGGCGCGCGCGAGCGGCGAGTCGCCGTCGTTGGTGATGGCGATGGTCGGCGCTCCCGCTGCCGCGGCGGCGGTCACGACACCGACGACGTCGGGCGAACGACCGGATTGGGAGATGCCGATGGCCAGGCCGTCTCGCTGCGGGACGGCACCTGCCTTGTAGAGGCTCTCGAGCGATGGTGCGGCGAGCGCGACCGGAATTCCGAGACGGTCACCAAAGAGGTACTGCGCGTAACGCGCAGCGTTGTCCGAGGTGCCGCGCGCGGCGATCAGTGCGTACCGGACCTGCCGGCAACGGAGCGCGTTCGCGACGTTCCGGATATCAGCCGCGTTGTCGGTAAGGGCACGCTGCAGCGCCCGGGGCTGTTCGCGGATTTCGCCTTCGAGGAGCGATCCGGCCGGGCTCATCGCAGCCCCGTGATCATCGAGACGATTTCATCGCCGTCTGTCTCGCTCGTGGTCTTGATCCCGACCTGCTCACCGCGGCGCAGGACGCAGATGCGGTCGGAGAGCCGGAACACCTGGTCCAGGCTGTGACTGACAATCAGGATCGCGCGGCCCCGGTCGCGCATCCGCAGGATGATCTCTTCGACGCGGCCGGTTTCCTGCACGCCGAGCGCGGCGGTCGGTTCGTCCATCAACACCAGGCGCTGCGCCCAGTGCGTGGCGCGGGCGATGGCGACGCCTTGGCGTTGCCCGCCCGAGAGGTCACGGATGATCGCCCGTGGGCTCGGCACTCGGACGTCGAGCTCGTCGAGCAGCTGCTGCGTCTCCTTCGCCATCCCGTCGCGATCCATCCGCCGTAGCGGTCCGCGTACGAGTTCGCGCCCGAGGAACATGTTCATGTAGACCGGCTGCTGGTCAGCAAGAGCGAGGTCCTGGTAGACGACCTCGATGCCATGCTGACGGGAGTCCGTCGGCGTGTTGAGCCGTACCGGCTCGCCCTCCAACAGGATCTGCCCGTCCGTCGGCTGGTGTACCCCGGCGATGATCTTGATCAGGGTCGACTTGCCGGCGCCGTTGTCGCCGACGAGCGCCACGACCTCACCAGGATCGATGTCGAGGGTGACGCCCTGGAGCGCGACGACACCGCCGAACTCCTTGCGGACGCCATCGACTTGCACGAGCGGCGTCACCGCGGCCACGTAGCCTCCCTCCCGTCGGTGGTCCAGATTCCGGCGACGGCCGGCTCGCCGGCGGACACGCCGGCGATGCCGGCTACGTAGGCCCGGGTCACGAAGGCCTGGGCACGGAAACCGAACAACACGGTCGCCCCGGTCCGCGGCATGGGACCGTCGCCAGGATCGAGCTGGCCGTAGTAGTCGATCGCTTCGGGCGGCGGGATGGACGCGTCGAGCAGACGGGCGTCTGATACGCCCGGACGGTCGGCAACGAGCGCCTTGAGACCGTATTCGCCGAAGACGGGATCGACGTAGAGCCCGCCGCCGAAGGCGTAGGCGCGGCCAGCGTGGCCGTGCGATACCTCGGTGAGGTAGCAGATGGCAGGCCGCTCGGGCAGGTCCTCGACCGCATGGAGCGGCGTCGTGCCGGTCAAGCCGTGGCCTGGCTCGACCTGCGTTGCCCCGTGGCTGGCCAGCAAGCCGAGCACGGTGGTGGAGGTCGTACCTGGCGCGTTGATGCGGGGTTCGCCCACTCCAGCGTCGCGGAGACGCTCCGCCGCGCGCTCGAGGGTCGCGAGATTCGGCGTCGGGCGGATCTCTCGGGTAGCAGGGTCGAAGAGCACCGCCGGGAAGGTCGTCAGTCCGGCGAAGCACCCTCCCTCGAGCGCGTCCAGACGCTCGGCCACCTTCACCACCTCATCGGCGGTGAAGCCACCCTCGTGCCCGCTGTAGAAGCGGTCGTCGGGTGCGTGTATCCGCGCGAGCAGATCCTGCACGTAGCCCTCGCTGTGCGCCGCACGGACAGCCTCGCGCGCTTTGTCGTCACTGAAGACGGTCCAGTTGCGGGGCCTCATCTCGGCGGCTGCCGTCGCCTCACCGCTTGGCACCTGCACTAAGTGGCCGAGATGACCGATCTCCATGCCCGCTCGTGCGAGCGGGCGTGCGCAGTCCATGTCGACGGCGACTCCGGCCGTGATCCCTCCCGCGACCAAGGCATCGACGAAGCCGGGCACACGGCCCACTTGCTTGGTCATGGCGAACACCTCGAGGCTGTGGCGATCCGCCTCCCGGCGGATGGCCTGAGCATTGGCGCGCACGAGGTCGAGGTCGAGAACGTACGCGTTGGCTGGCAACTCACCGGCCTGGTGGAGGGCGATCGCTGCTTCGAGGAACGCCGGATTGCGGCGGATGAGCAGATCCAGGAACATAGTCAGGCCTTCGGTTCGCGCAAGGTCAAGGAGATGGCCAGCAGCAGCAGGACGCCCTGGGCGATGAGCTGCTCCGACGCCGACAGCCCGGCGAGGATGAGCCCGTTGTTGAGCACACCCATGATCAAGCTGCCGATCAGCGCGCCGACTACGCTGCCGCTCCCGCCGAACAGCCGGGTGCCGCCGATGACAACCGCCGAGATGACCAGGAGCAAGTCGGAGCTGCCGAGGTTGTAGTTCGCTCCTTGCAGGCGGCCGGCGTAGAGCAGGCCGGCGAGCGCCGCCGCGGTCGCGCTGAGCACCAGCACCGCCACCTTCGTTCGGTTGACGCGGATCCCCGACACACGCGCCGCTGCGGCGTTGTCACCGGTAGCCAGGACATGAGCACCAAAGCGGCGATGGCGGTAGACGAAGTGACCCAAAGCCACCGTCCCGATCGTCCACAAGATCAAGCTCGAGACGGGACCAAGGTCACCGGAGCCGAAGAAGTCGGTGAAGGTGAAGTTGGTGACCGCCACCGATTTGAGGTCGGTGATCGACCGCGCCAGACCCGCGACCAGGCCCATCGTCGCCAGCGTCACCAGGAACGACGGAAGTCGGAACACCGTCACGAACAGCCCGTTGACCAGACCGACGGCGACTCCAGTCGCGAGGCCCGCCAGGACCCCGGCGACCAGGCCCGCGTCCCGTAGAACGACCGCCGCGATCAGCGCGGACAGCGCGACCACCGACCCGATGGAGAGGTCGATCTCGCCGGCGCTGAGCACGAACACCGTCGCGACGGCTATGACTGTGATCGGCGCTGTCTGATCGACGATGTTGAGCAGGTTGTTGGTCGTCAGGAAGCCGTCATCGCTGAGCGTGATTGCGAAGAACGCGAGGATCAGCAGGAAGGCGACGTAGACGACGTAGGAGCGCGGGTCGAGCGCCCGCGCCCGGGCCGCGACCGACCGCTTGGGACCGGTCGCGGCTTTCGGCGTCCGCTCGGGGCTGGCGGGTGCGACGCTCACGGCTAGCCGGCCGCCTCCGTCACGGTCTTCGGCGGCGCCTGGCGCAGCGAGTCCTGGTAGCCCTGCTCGAGGTTGTCCTTGGTGACTGTCGTGGCAGGCGCGACGATGAACGGCGGCGCCTGCTTGTCGAGCAGCCCGTATGCTGCTGATCGCGCCATGGCCTGGCCGAGCTCGTACGCGCGATCGCTGATCAACGCGGTGACGTTGCCGCCTCGCGCCATGTCGATGGCCAGCGGCTCGTCGAGGTCGAGGCTGACGAGCTTGGTGTCCTTGTTGCCGGCGTTGCGAAGAGCGCTGAGCACGCCCTCGGCCGGCGGCTGAGAGAACGTGACGTAGACGCCGTTGAGGTCGGGGTTTTTGGTAAGGATCGCGTTGGCTTGGTCCTGCGCCTTCGCCGGGTCGGCGATGCCGTCCTCGGCCACGATCTCGATGTTGGGGTAGTTGGTCTCGATCGTCTTCTTGAAGGCTTGGTCCCGCTGGTTGGTCACGTAGTACTCAGCGTCATGGAAGAGGTAGGCGATCTTGCCCTTGCCGCCGATGGAGCTGGCCAACGCGTCGGCCGCCTGCTTCCCCATCTGGAAGAGGTCGTCGGTGACGACCGTGACGTAGTCGTCGCCCTGCTTGAAGCCCTTGGGGACGTTCGAGAGCAGCACCAGCTCAGTGCCCTCGCTGACCGCCGAGCGGTAGGCGGAGGCCGTCGCCACCGGGTCGACGGGCAGTGTCAGCATCGCGTCGGGCTTCTTGGCCAGTACCGTCTCGATGTCGTTCTTCTGTTTGCCGGCGTCGAAATTGGCATTAGTGGTCGCGACCACTTCCATCCCGAGCTTGTCGAACTCGGCCTTGGCCCCGTTCTGCACAGCGGTCGTGAAGTCGGAAGCCTGGTGCCAGACGAGAGCGACGGTGGCATTTCGGCCCTTGACCTTGGCGATCTCGTCCTCGCTCAGCTTGATCGCGCTGGTCGGCGTAGCCGACTCACCGGCTGGACCGGTCGTCTCCCCGAGAGTCTTGGACGACTTGATCTTCGGGGCTTGGGACGAACTGGACTGCGATCCGGATCCCGATCCGGACGAGGACTCATCGCCGCAGGCGACGACCCCCAGCGTCATGAGCAACGCCGTCAGCGTTGCGAGCGGGCGAGCGGGCCTCATGATGTTTCGCCTCCGTTGGTTGGACCGGCTCCCTCATGGCCGGCTAGGAACAGGGACAGCGCTTTGACTGCATTGATGAATTCGTCGATGACCACGTGTTCCTCGGACGTGTGGCAGTTGCCGATGTCGCCCGGCGCCCAGTACACGCACGGGATGCCGAGCTTGGTCAGGAACGACATTTCGGACCAGAACGTCGCTCCCGAGATGGCGCCGGATCCCGGAGCGACTGTGTCGAGCGCCCGGCGGAGTGCTCGGATGGGGGGCCGCTCAGGATCTGTCTCGGCGGGCAGGCCGCCGACTTCGTGATCGCGACCGGCCGGGAAGCTCACGTCGGCCCGCACGCCGGTCCCGGTGATCCCGCGCCTGACGGCGGCGTCGATCTCGGCGGCGGCCGAGTCCATGTCCTCGCCCGGTACCACCGTGCGTATCAGCTCGATGGCGCAGTCCCCTGGCACGGCGATGTAGCCACCCGAGCGTGCACCGTGGATCAGGAGCCGTGGCGGCCCGAGGAGCGGATGCGACCTGCGCGTGCGCAGTTGGTCGTCCAACTGCCAAAGCTCGGCCAGCACGGCATGGCCGGCCCGTAGGGCGTCAAGTCCCTCCTCTGGTCGTCCGAAGTACGCGCTGCGACCCACGAGCGACACCTCGGCGATCAAGAAGCCGATCTGCGTGGTGAGGACTTGTAAGCCGGTTGGCTCGACGTAGACGGCGAAGTCCGGGCGCGGGATGTCGCCCGCCATGAGCCGCTCGGCCGCGGCGCGCATACCGATGCTGCGCCCCATTCCCGCCTCGCCGCTTTCCTCGTCGCAGACCCAGAGGGTGATGACCTCGCCACTCGGGCCGGCTCCCGACCTGTGCAGCGTGCGCAGGGCGGCGATCGCGGTGGCGATCCCGGCCTTGAGATCTCCACTGCCGCGACCCCAGACGGCGCCGTCTACCAATGGCGCTCCGAAGGGGTCCTCGCGCTCGGTGTCCTGCCATCGGTCGCTCCAACCATCGACGCGCACCGTGTCCAAGTGGCCTGCGAGCAGCACGCTGGGGCCGCCGTGCAGCCCACGGGTCCTGCTCCAGACCATCGGCCTGCCTGGGGCCACCTCATCGAGGTGCACCTCGTCCGCGCCACAAGCGTCGAGCTCGGACGCGACGAGCCCGGCGAACGCCATCTCGTCGCCTGTGATGCTCGGCGTCCGAATGGCACGACGGAGCCATTCGACGGCTTCCATCTCGTCGACCGCGGTCAGCACGTCGGTGGTCTGGCGAGCGTCGGTCACGCCAACGTCCTGCGGAGCGTGCCGGGGTCGTCCTGGGTCGACCCGCCGTTGCCCTGCCGGCAGGCCAATTCGATCGCGCCTATGAGCCCCGCTCGCGCGCCGAGCGGGCTGACGGCGATCGGTAGCGAGCGCAGGGTCAACTGCGCGACGTACGCGCGCACGCGCTCGACGAAATCCTGACGACTGCCGATCCCGCCACCGAAGACGACGAGCGCGGGATCGAGCACGCTGAGAGTGCTGACGACTGCAAGCGCCACCGTCTTGGCTTGGTGGTCGATGACGGAGCGTGCGTCGAGGTCGCCGGCGGCGGCCCTTGTGTAGACGTCACGCGCGCTGACCTCGGCGGCTTCGCCTCCCTTGAGGGAGGCGTAGCGTCGCGCGACCCCGACGCCGCCCGCGGCCGCTTCGAGCGATCCTTGTTGCTGGTTCGCCCGGTCGAACGGATCATCACCGACCGGTAGGAACCCGATCTCGCCGGCCGCGCCATGCGCGCCGCGCTGAAGCCGGCCCGAGGCGATGATCCCCATGCCGACTCCGGTGCCCACGGCCACGAAGACGAAGTCGGAGACGCCGATTCCAAGGCCACGGTGCTGTTCGGCCAACGTTGCCATGTTGACGTCGTTGTCCAGCGTCACCGGCACCCCAACTCGTTCACCCAGGGTCGTCGCGAGGTCGAGCTCGTCCACGGGCGGGAGGTTCGGCGCCAGCCGAAGCTCGCCGCCAGCACCATCGACGACCGCTGGCACCCCGACGGCCATTCCCGCGACGCGCGCCCACGCGATGCCGGCGGTATCCGCGAGGTCCCGCGCCATGACAGCGAGCTGGGCAACGACGGCCTCAGCGTCCCGTCGGTCGGTGACCGCCTCGGCCTCGGCGACAGGCCGTCCTGAGACTTCGCTGAGCAGCACTCGCACGTTGGAGCCTCCGAGGTCCGCCCCCAGCACGTGGTCGCTCATCGGCGCTCGAGCGCCGAACACGCCTCTACCCGTCTCGCGCGCCCGTCTCGAAGCTCCCGGTCAAAAACTGGAAAGTGCATTTTCTATTCTGAACGTACTTCGCTTCCCTGCGACTGTCAAGCACGGCTCATGCGAACTCAACAACGCGAGCGCACACAGAAGGACGGTTCCCTATTGTTCCCGCTGTGACGGAGCCGTCGGCGCTCGGCCTAGGCGTTCGAGAGCAGAACACCCTGGCAGTGCTTGAGGCGCTCCGCGGCCGGAGACCTGCCTCCCGCACCGATCTGTCGCTGGCGACAGGGCTCTCCAAGCCGACCGTCGGCGCGGCGCTACGCGAGTTCGAGGCAGCCGGCCTGGCGCGCGAACACGGCCGGACCACAGGACGACGGGGGCCGAGCGCCTCGCTCTTCGACCTCGTTCCGGATGCAGTGCTGGTCCTGGCGATCGACATCGGTTCGCATTTCGTGCGGGCCGTCGTGTCCGATCTGGACGGTCAACCGGTGCAGGACATGAGTCTGCGACTGAGTTGCTCGCAGGCGGAGGACGTCTTCGCAGCCGTGCGCGAGATCCGGGATCGCATGGCCGCGCTGAGCGACCGCACCGAGCTGGCTGTCATCGGTTCGCCGGGAATCGTCGATCCAGCGACCGGGAGGATCAGCGCCGCGCCGAACATCAAGGGCTGGGAAGGGATCTTCGCCGAACGCGTGCTCAGCGGGCTTCTCGGTTTTCCGACGCGGGTCGATAACGACGTCAACGTCGCGGCCCTAGGTGAGCGCAACGTGGGCGCGGGGCGTGGCGTCGACAGCTTTGCCTACCTGAACATCGGATCCGGCCTTGGCGCCGGCATCGTGCTGCACGGTCAGCTGCATCGCGGCGCACGCGGGGCGGCGGGCGAGATCGGCTTCTTGCCGGTCGGCGACGATCCTTTCAAGCCGGTCGGGCGGAGCACTGGAGGCGCCATGGAGGCGCGCCTCTCGAGCCGTGGCCTGGCTCAGGTCGCGGAGCGCCTTGCAGCCACTACGACGACCTCGCTGTCCAGACCCTTCGATGTCGAAGCGCTGTTCGAGGCGGCTCGCGTCGGGGACGCGCTGGGTCGGGCCGTCGTCGCCTACACCGCACGCGCGACGGCGGTCTGCATCGCCGGTCTCACGTCGGTAATGGATGTCGAGCTGGTGCTGCTCGGGGGTGGCATCGGGAGCAACGAAGACCTCCTGCTGCCTGAGGTAAGGGCCGCCACCGCCGAGCTGGTCCCGGCGCCGCCTCGAATCGAGTGCGCGACGCTCGGCGAACGGGCCGTCCGCGTCGGCGCCACCGCCGTGGCGCTCGACATCGCGCGACGAACCGTCGTAAGTCGCCTCGTCCAGCGTGATGGGGCGCCCGTCGAGCGTTGAGCCGGCTTCGGGCGCGAGAGGCAGAGGGTCCTGCGACGGAGTCGGTGCCGAGCTGGGCTGGCTGGTCAGACCGGAGGGCATGGAACCTCCGGCCGAGTGCACCATGAGCCTACTACCGCCTCGTTGCTTGACACTGGGGCCGATCGTTGCGTGGGCAAGCAACGAGCCAAGAACAGAGGGGCGCCCCGCCTCGCGAACGAGGCGGGGGGAGCGTGACCGAGCGGCTCGGCAGCGAGTCTCGATGCACAACAGCGCGATGCGGAGGCGGCGCATCGGGATCTTCGCGGCTTGGTGATGCACGACCGCCCCGGTCAGCAGGAGCGCGAGCTGACAGCGGAGGGGAGGGCTACGGCCGAGGCGAGTGGGTCGTCGCCGCAGGCGGTTTACGTACCCGGCCGGCACCTGCCTCCGGTTCGCCGTTTAGCCGGGTACGCCCCCGGCCGCGATGGCCGGCCTCGCTTCGGGCCACTCGCTCCATGTGCGGCCGTCGAGTTCGCGCCCGCCGGTCTTGGCGCGTGAACCGCCCCACTGCTTGAAGAAGAAAGCGACCCGGTCCTCACCGCACCGGTCGCGCAGCTCGCGCACCCACTCAGCTCGAACCGGTCGGTGACCAGCGCCCGACTCGCCGCCGGCGATCAGCCAGTCGATGTCGGTGAGATCGAGCCCCTCCAACGGCCCGAGCAGCGGCTCGGCTGAGATGAACCGGACGGCCGCGTCGACGTCGCGGAGCCGATCAGCGCGGTGAACGAACCGCCGGTTCTCGATGCTGACCCCAAGCCATACGTTCAGTGGCCAGGGGAGTCCGGCGGCGAGCTCCGCCATCCGATCCTCTCGCTTGGTCAGGATCTGGAAGGTGTGCCAGTCGGCGCGACGCATCACCTCGAAGACCTCGCTCACGTACTCAAGAGGGATGTCCTCGTGGAAGAGGTCGCTCATAGAGTTGACGAAGTCCCCGAGCGCGTCGTGCGCTCACACTGGCCGCTGCCGCGGTGCTGATGAGCGCGATGGCGGGAGCGTCGGCGTCAGCTGCCGCGCCGAGCAGCGCGCTGAGTTTGGCGCCTTCGGCGGTGGCCGAGCGGTCTGTCGAGTTTCGTCAGCGGCTGGGGTTGTCCGTCGACGCAGGGCGCGTCGCTCGGCTCTCCCGGAGCCGTGAGGCGGTGACGCGCGGTCTCGACGAGTACGGCATCCCGTTGACGCGGTCTGAGCGCCGAGAGTTGGCCCGACGGGCGACTGTGTCTGAGGCGGCGGGAGTGCTTCAGCGGCGGCTTCGCGCTGACGATGAGCGCTTCGCGGGCGCGTGGATCGATCACCGCAGCGGCGGGATCATCCGCTTGGCGTTCACGCGCGACCAGAGCTCGGCGCTGGCCGCTGCGCGCACGGGCTTTGCGTATCCCGGACAACTTCGCGCCGTCGCCGCCGACCGGTCGCTGCGTCACCTCGAAGGGCTGCGTGCCCGCATCATGACCGTACGCCGGCCGATCGGGAAGGTGCTCGTCACCGGTGCCGGAACCGATGTCAAGCGCAACCGGGTGACGGTCAAGGTGCTGGGCGATCTCGCCGCAGCCCGTGCGCACTTCCGGCGCTACGGCGACGCAGTGAGCGTGACCCGCGGAGTGGCGCGGCAGTCAATCTGTGCCAAGCGGGACAATTGCGGGTCGCCCTACCGGGGCGGACTGGTCCTCGACAGCCCCGACCTGCAGACGTCCTGCACCTCAGGGTTCGTCGCCTACAAGTCGGCGCTGCCTCTGACGCCGGCCGAATCGCCGAGCTCGGCGCCGGACTACTTCTTGCTGTCCGCAGGCCACTGCGATGACGGGCGCACCGGAGCGAACTGGCTGCACAACAACGAGGTGGTCGGACCGATGATCTACAACTCTTGGGACGACGATCCACTGGCAACCGAGTTGGACTTTTTGGGCATCCCGATCACCGATGCGCAAGCCGCCAACTGGATCTACACCCGCTCGACGAGCAACCCGTATCCGGTGCGCGCTGTCAAGGAGCTCGGCACCGACATGGTCGACGATGTCGTGTGCATCAGCGTGCCCTACGCGCCGGAGAAGACCCGTACGTGGCGCGAGGGCGGAAAGTGCGGCTTCATCACTCAGACAGATCACGACTACATCGAATGTGCGGACGGAACCCATCCCGGTACCTGCCAGGACGACCAGGTGCAAGGCATGGATGACCAGCTGCTCGTGCAGATGGGCGACACGCCTGGTGTGCGCCCCGGTGACAGCGGCGGTCCGGCGTTCTCGAACTCGCCGAACACCGCCCGCGGCATCATCCACGGCAACGAGATAAATGACTTCACCCATCTCGACACCAACGAGGTCATTATCGGCAAGATCGGCTACTTGTTCCCGATGACCGAGAACGCAATGGGCCCAGGCGATCCCGGCCTGCGCGTGCTCACCACCGTCGGTCCCGGAGGCGGCACCCCCTGACCGACAACCGCCCAGGCGATCCGCCGAACCCGCCCCCGACGCGCCCTGCGGTGCGTCGGGGGCGACGGCCGGGATACATGCGACGTTGGGACCCCGAGACGATGGGCTACGTCGCTGTCCCAGCCGCGATCGACGCTTGCCTCGATCGCGAGGATCCGCGCGCCACCGCACGCGCACTGGCCGCGGGCGGCTACGACGTTCAGTGGCGCTACGTGCGGTGGAACCCCGACGCTGCTCGAGCGATGAGCGCCCCGATCGACGTGCCGCCCGTCGACACCCAGATCTACTCGATCGCTCCGGCGCAGATAGGCGATGTGCTCGACGACGACAGCCGGTCGATTCAGGTGACCGTAACGCCAAGAGACGACGCGATCGGCGTCGGCACCACCGTCCGGACGGGGCGCCTGCGCGCCAACTCTGACCAGTGAACGGCGCTGGCGCATCGCGGACAGATCTCGACAGATGACTTCGCCCAGCAAAGACCCACCACCGTCGCCGAGACCGGACCGGCACCCATGACCGAAACCGCGATGGACGCACGCGAGCCCGGCCTGCGCCGACTTTCCACCGTCGATCCCGGGGACGGCTCCCCGTGACCGGCAATCAGCGTCCAGGCGATCCCCCGAATCCGCTCCCGACTCGCTCAGTGGTGATCCGCCAACGGGGGTTCGGCGGGGCGCACATGCGACGTTACGACCCCGAGAAGCTCGGCTATCTCCCGGTCCCGGCCGCGATCGACGCCCGCCTCGATCGCGCCGATCCCTCGGCCACCGGCCGAGCCCTCGCCGCGGGCGGATACGACGTCCAATGGCGCTACATGCGATGGAACGCCGACGCCGCTCGAGCGATCAGCGCCCCGATCGACGCGCCCCCCGCCGACACCCAGATCTTCTCGATCGCTCCGGCGCCCCCACGGGACGACCGGCTCGACGACGACAGCCGCTCGATCCTGGTGACCGTCACGCCAACGGACGACGCCACCGGCGTCGGTACCACCGTCCGGCCCGGACGCCTACGCACCCAGCCTGACCCCTGAACCGGCGCTGACGATCGCGAACCAGACCTCGACCCATCAAGTCACACCCAGGCCGACCTGCGTCCAGGCAGGTTGCCGAAGCGGCTTAGACCTAATCCGCGTTCTCGAGCAACCGTTATGGAACCTGCGGCCGGTTCCCTCGAACGAACAGCCGGTCGCGCCGGCCATGTACGCTGCCGAATCGCCCGACGGTCGGGAGGACCTTCAGATACGCGCCGTGGCCCCCTCGCCTTCCTGCGCGCCTGTCGTTCGACAAGCGCTTCGCCCTCGCCGTGAGCGTATCCTCGACTCAGCCCTCCGAGCCGCTCATCGAGAAGCCTGCGCTGGCTCTCGAACGGCTGGAGGCGGTCGAACTCACCGCCCGGCGCTAGCCCGGAGCGGCTCTCGGCCCCTCTCGCGGCCCAGCCCACTGACGGCACGGACACGACCGGGCCGGTGTCGATGACACCAGAGGCGCTCGACCAGGGTCGGCCTACGCTCGCCTGGACCACCTCCGGGTGCGCAAGCCCGGCGCCCGCGCACTAGGGGCGGTCGATGAGGCCCGAACCCAGCGGCCCGCCGCAAACATCGTCGTCGGGCGGCCGGGCGGCCGGGCGGCCGGGCGGCCGGGCGCTCAGGCCTCGAGCGCCTCGGAGCGTTCCAGCC
>CALMNS010000238.1 GCA_937871635.1 uncultured Solirubrobacter sp. | reverse complement strand
GGATGTCCTGGACGATGCGCTGCGCGCCGAAGCCGAGCGCCACGCCGGCCACCGCGAGGACGACCCCCGTCCCGCGGGTCGCGCCGAGCACCTCGCCGGAGACGACCCCGGCCAGCACAGGCACGACCGCCCCGATCGCCCCGATCGGGGCCACGATCGAGAGCGGCCCCTCGTTGGCCGCCCGGTAGAAGGCGTAGAGCCCCACCGCGTTGCCGACCCCCGCCCCGAGCGCCGCCGCGGTCCCGAGGCCGGAGAGGAAGCCGCCGCTCAGCGCGAGCGCGAGCACCGTCGCCACCGTCAGCGCGATCACCTGCCCCGAGATCAGGACCGCGAAGAGCGGGAGGTCGCGCGAGACCCGCGGCCCGAGGAAGTTCGAGACCCCGTAGAGGACGCTGGTGAGCAGCGCGAGGGCGGCGCTCACGCCGCCCGGACCGTCACCGGGCTACTTCCCGGCGAAGTACTGCACGTTGAGCTGCACGTAGTGCTCCCACTCGGCCGGGACCTGGTCCTCGGCGAAGCAGGCGTCCACGGGGCAGGCCTCCACGCAGGCGTCGCAGTCGATGCACTCCTCGGGATCGATGTAGAGCATCTCGACCTTGTCGTAGTCGGGCTCGTCCGGCGTGGGGTGGATGCAGTCGACCGGGCAGACCTCGACGCACGAGTTGTCCTTGGTGCCGATGCAGGGCTCGGTGATGACGTAGGCCATGGGGAGGGGGACCTTTACTCGAGTGCAGGGGCTACGGGGAGGGATCGTACCCGCTCGGCTCGGCCGCCCGCCGCACCGGGACGGCGGCGGCCGCCTCGAGCTGGGCGGCGACCTGGAGGAGGGTGTCCTCGCCGAGCGGCCTGGCGACGAGCTGCACGGAGGTCGGCAGGCCGTCCTCCCCCCAGCGGACCGGGAGGGTGATCGCGGGCTGGCCCGTCACGTTGAACAGCGCCGTGTAGGGCGTGAAGCGCCCCGAGCGGGCGAAGTCGGCCATCGGGTCCGCGCCCGTCCCGGTGCACTCGCCGATCCACAGCGGCCGCTCGGCGAGGGCCGGCGTCAGCAGGAGATCGTGCTCGGCGAAGAAGGCGACGACCTCCCGGGCGACGGCCTGCAGCCGGGTGAGCGTCAGCAGGTACTCGACGGAGGAGATCCCGTCGGAGATCCCCTTCAGCGCCCGCGAGAGCGGCTCGATCTCCTCGTCGGTGGCCGCCCGGCCGGCGAGGCGCTCGCCCCAGGCGATCCCCATCGAGATGGCCGGCCCGAACAGCGCGGTGAACTGCCGCAGGAGGTCGGGGGAGAGGGCGGTGGGCGCGGCCTCGACCACCTCGTGCCCGAGCCCGGCGAGCCGCTCGGCGGCGTCGCGGACGCCCCGCGCGCACTCGGGGTCGACGGGCGCGTCGAGCGCGTTGTCGAGCGTGACGGCGATCCGCAGGCGGCCGGGATCCCGGCGGACCGCCGCGGAGAAGGGCTCGGCCGGCGGCGGCGCCCAGGTCGCGTCGCCGGCCTCGTAGCCGCCCAGGACGTCGAGCATCACCGCCGCCTCGGCCACCGTCCGGGTCAGCGCGCCGTCGACGACGAGGAAGGCGTCGCCCATGTCAGGCCCGCGGCTGACCCGCCCGCGGCTCCCCTTGAGGCCGACGAGCCCGCAGCAGGCGGCCGGGATCCGGGTGGAGCCGCCGCCGTCGTTGGCGTGGGC
>CALMNS010000237.1 GCA_937871635.1 uncultured Solirubrobacter sp. | reverse complement strand
GCGCTGAGCGGCTCCCCGGTCGCCGCCAGCAGCGCGAGCACCGCGGCGAGGCCGGCGAGCTGCGAGGCGAAGGTGACCACGAGCACCTCGAGCCGGCGCGCCGCGGTCCCGCCGAGGAAGTCGGCGCCGCCCCAGAGCAGGGCCGACGCGATGGCCAGCAGGATCGCCACGGGCCCCTCGGTATATCGGTCTGAGCAGGAACCTGCCGGACCGGGGGGAAGCGTCCGGGGATGGACAAGGCGGCCGCCATCATCGCCACGCTGATCGTCGGGGGCCTCGTCGCCTTCCAGCCGCCGGCCAACGCCCTGCTCGCCCGGATGACCGGCGATCTCGGTGCGGCGTTCTTCTCGCTCGCCTTCTCCACCGTGATCGTGGGGGTCCTGCTCGTCGTCGCCGGCGATGTGGGGGAGCTGCGCGGCCTCTCCGGGCTCCGGCCGGAGCACCTGATCGGCGGTGTGGCGGGTGCCGCGATCGTCGTGGTCTCGCTGATCACCGTCCGCTCGCTCGGCGCCGGCGGCGTGACCGCCGCGCTGGTGGCGATGCAGCTCATCCTCTCGGCGGTGATCGACCGCCTCGGGTGGCTCGGTCTGGACCGCGACCCGCTCGGCGCGCAGGGGTGGCTCGCCATCGTCCTGCTGCTCGCCGGGACGCTGCTGATGACCACCCGCTAGGGCTACCGCGCGCGGCGGGCCGGGCTGCGAGGATGTCGCCCACGTGAGCCGCTTCCCGAGCACCGATCCGGTCGTCATCACCTGCGCCCTGACCGGCGGCATCCACGGCAAGGAGGCCAACCCGAACCTCCCCGAGCAGCCGGACGAGATCGTCGAGCAGGGCGTCGCTGCCTGGCGGGCGGGCGCGTCCATCCTCCACGTCCACGCGCGCAACCCGGACGGGACGAACACCATGGACCCCGGCGTCTACCAGGAGCTCCATCGACGCCTGTGCGCGGAGACCGACGCCGTCGTGCAGCTGACGACCGGCGGGAGTCCCCGGCTCGCGGTCGAGGAGCGCCTCAACACGGTGCTGCTCTCGCCGGAGATGTGCTCGCTCAACATGGGGCTGCTGAACTTCTTCATCCGCGGCGAGCAGGTGTTCTTCGCCAACCACCGTTCGGACATCGAGCGCTTCGCGCACGAGATCGCCGCGCGCGACGTCCGTCCCGAGTTCGAGGTCTACAACTCGGCGATGCTCGAGGAGCTCGGGCACCTGCTCTCGCTCGAGATCCTCCACCCGCCCTACGTCGTCAACCTCGTCCTGCACACGCCGACGCAGGGAGGACAGCGCGGCACCCCGGCGAACCTGCACGACCTCGTGAGCCGGGTGAGCGATCTCCCGGCCGATCCGGCGGAGGTGGCGCTCAACGTGACCTCGATGGGAGCGACGCAGCTGCCGATGACGACGATCGCGCTGGCCATGGGCCTCAACGTCCGGGTCGGCATGGAGGACAACGTGCTCTACCGGCGGGGTGAGCCGGTGACCGACAACGCCCAGCTCGTGCACCGCACGGTGCGGATCGCCGCCGAGCTCGACCGGCGCCCGGCGTCCCCCGAGGAGACCCGGGCCCGACTCGGACTGCGGGGGCGCGAGGCGGGCCGGCTCCCGGAGGCGCGCGAGCCGCTGCCCCCGGGCATCTCCGCGTGAGACGCGCCGGCCGGAGGGCGGCGCTCGTGACGGCCAGGCCATGAGCTTCACCACGCGCCCAGAGCTGCGCGGCAGCTTCGGCATGGTGGCCTCGACCCACTGGCTCGCCTCCGCGGTGGGGATGCGCTGCCTGGAGCGGGACGGCAACGCGTTCGACGCCGCGGTGGCCGCGGGCTTCACCCTGCAGGTCGTCGAGCCGCACCTCAACGGGCCGGGCGGCGACCTCCCCGTGATCCTCTGGAGCAGCCGGCGGGGGGAGCCGAGCGTCCTCTGCGGCCAGGGCGTGGCCCCCGGGGCGGCGACGCCCCGGGCCTTCGTCGACCTCGGGCTCTCGCTCGTTCCCGGGACGGGCCTGCTCGCCGCGTGCGTCCCCGGCGCGTTCGACGCCTGGATGCTGCTCCTGCGCGACTTCGGCACCCTCCGGCTCCGCGACGTCCTCGAGCCGGCCATCGGCTACGCCGACGGAGGCTTCCCGGTGCTGCCCGGCATCGCCCGGACCCTCGCCGAGGTCGAGGGGCTGTTCCGCGACGAGTGGACCACGTCGGCCGAGCTCCACCTGGGCGGCGGGGTCCCGCGGCCCGGCACCACGATGCGCAATCGGGCGCTCGCCGCCACCTACCGGAGGCTCCTGCGCGAGGCCGAGCGCGCCTCGCCGGACCGGGACGGCCAGATCGAGGCCGCGCGCGACATCTTCTACCGCGGCTTCGTCGCCGAGGCCATCGTCGGCTTCACAAGCACCGTCCCGGCGCTGGACACCTCGGGCCGCCGGCACACGGCACTCCTCGACGCCGACGACCTGGCGGGGTGGTCGGCCGCCTTCGAGCCGCCGCTCGCCTTCGACTGGGGCGGGCTCACGATCTGCAAGACGGGCCCCTGGGGCCAGGGGCCCGTCCTGCTCCAGCAGCTCGCGCTGCTCGAGCAGGTCGGGCTAGACGACCTGGACGCCGGCTCCGAGCCCTACGTCCACACGCTGATCGAGTGCGCCAAGCTGGCCTTCGCCGACCGGGAGGCCTGGTACGGCGACCCGGATCACGCCGACGTGCCGATGGCCGAGCTGCTGGCCCCCGCCTACAACGCCGCTCGCGCCTCGCTGGTCGGCGACGAGGCCTCCCGGGCGCTGCGGCCCGGGTCGCCCCTCGGGCGTGAGCCGAGGCTGGACGCCACGAGCACCGAGGCGGTCGCTCCTGGCGTCGGGGAACCGACGGTGCGGACCGGCGACACCTGCCACATCGACGTCGTCGATCGGTTCGGCAACCTGGTGTCGGCGACGCCGAGCGGGGGCTGGCTTCAGAGCTCTCCGGCCGTCCCCGGGCTCGGCTTCGCCCTCGGCACGCGGGCGCAGATGTTCTCGCTCGCCGACGGGCTTCCGAACACGGTCGCGCCGGGCAAGCGCCCGCGCACCACGCTGAGCCCGTCGCTCGCGCTTCGCGGCGGCGAGCCGTTCCTCGCCTGGGGGACCCCCGGCGGCGATCAGCAGGACCAGTGGTCGCTGCAGCTGCTCCTGGCCCGCGTCCGCGACGGCCAGGACCTGCAGGCCGGGATCGACGCTCCGGCGTTCCACACGAGCCACTTCCCGAGCTCCTTCTACCCGCGGCGCGCCGCTCCCGGGCGGATCCATCTCGAGGGGAGGTTCGGCCCGGGCGTCGTGGCCGGGCTGCGCGAGCGCGGCCACGACGTCCAGGTGGAGGGCGACTGGTCACTCGGGCGACTGAGCGCCGTCGAGCGCGCCGCGGACGGGGTGCTCAAGGCCGCCGCGAACCCCCGCGGGATGCAGGGCTACGCGGCCGGCCGCTGACGCGTCGCCCTCAGCCGGCGGCCTCCTCGTCGCAGAGCGCGACCACGCGCGCCCAGGCCCCGCTGGCCGCCTCGATGCTCACCGGCAGGGCGATCACCTGGAAGCCGTGCTGCACGGGGATGGCATCGAGGTTGCAGAGCTTCTCGATCTGGCAGTACTCGCGCTCGGAGCCGAACTTGTGTGACTCCCACAGCTGCGCGGTGTCACCCGCGAGCGCCTCGGCGACCATCAGGTCGAACGGGCGATCGATCCCCCACGCGTCGATGCCGATCAGCTTCACGCCCTGCTCGACCAGCCACGCCGTCGCGTCGCGGCGGAGCCCCGGGTGCAGCATCTCGTAGCCCGGCTCGCCGTAGCGGCGCGAGACGTCCGTGCGCACCAGCACGATGTCGCACGGCTTGATCGCGTAGCCTAGACGGTCGAGCTCGCGGCGGACGTCGGCCTCGGTGATCCCCGCCCGCCGCTCGCAGTCCATCATGTGCAGCACCACCGCGTCGCCCATCACCCACTCGAACGGGACGTGCTCGATCGTGCGCGCCGGGGCCCCGCCGGAGGTCGGCGCGTAGTGATACGGCGCGTCGACGTGGGTGCCCGAGTGCGTCGTCAGGGTCACGCGCTCGTGCGCCCACACGAGCCCGTCTCGCCAGTGCGCCGCGCCGAGGCCGAACTTCTCCTCCGAGACCGCCACGGTCGCCGTGTGATCGACGTACTCGATCTCGTGGGGCATCGGCTCGAACGCGGTCGTCCGGTTCGACAGCGGCTGGCTCAGGTCGATGACCCGGACCTGCCGCCCGCCGAAGGAGAACGCCTCACTCATTGACGGTGACCGCCTCGGCCGGGCGGGCGTCGGCGGGCTCGCGCTCGGGGCTCGCGACGACGGCGATCGACTTCACCTCCGTGAACTCGCGGATCCCCCACTCGCCGAGCTCCCGGCCGTACCCGCTGCGCTTGAAGCCGCCGAACGGCAGCCGCGGGTCCGAGACCACGATGGCGTTGACGAAGACCATCCCGGCCTCGATCTGCTCCGCCACGCGCCGCCCGCGCTCGACGTCCCGGGTGAACACCGACGCCCCGAGCCCGTAGTCCGAGTCGTTGGCGACGGCGATCGCGGCGGCCTCGTCGGGGACCCGGACGACCGCCGCGACGGGCCCGAAGGTCTCCTCGCGGAACACGCGCATGTCGGGCGTCACCCCGGTCAGGACGATCGGACGCACGAACGCCCCGTCCCCCTCCCAGTCGAAGCCTCCCGTCCGCAGGACGGCGCCGTCGGCGAGGGAGTCGTCGACCTGCTCCTCGAGGTTGTCGACCAGGTCCTGCCGCGCGAGCGGCCCCACGTCGGTCTCGGGGTCGAGCGGGTCGCCCACCCGCAGCCTGGAGACCTCCGCGGCGAACGCCTCCTCGAACGCGTCCGCGACGCTCTCGACCACGATGAACCGCTTGGCGGCGATGCAGGCCTGGCCGGCGTTGATGTTCCGGGCCCGGCAGCCTTCGGCCGCCGCGTGGGCGATGTCGGCGTCCTCGAGCACGATGAAGGGATCGGACCCTCCGAGCTCCATCACCGAGGTCTTGAGCTCGCGTCCGGCGATTGCCGCCACCTTGCTTCCCGCGGCCTCGCTTCCCGTCAGGGCCACACCCTGAACGCGAGGGTCGGAGAGCACGCCCTCGACCGCCGGAGGCTCGACGAGCAGCGTCTGGAAGACCCCTTCGGGGAACCCGGCCTCCTCGAAGAGCGACTCGATCTTCAGCGCGCACTGCGGGACGTTCGACGCGTGCTTGAGGACGGCGACGTTGCCGGCGACGAGCGCCGGCGGTGCGAAGCGGAACACCTGCACGTACGGGAAGTTCCAGGGCATGACGGCCAGCACGATGCCGAGCGGCTCGTAGCGGACCCAGTTCTCGAGCTGCCCGCCCTCGATCCGGTGCGGTGCCAGGAACTGCTCGGCCTTCTCGGCAAAGTAGTCGCAGAAGAGCGCCGACTTCTCCACCTCGCCCGCGGACTCCTTGAGGATCTTGCCCATCTCGAGCGTCGCCAGCCGGGCGAGCTCGTCCTGGTTGGCCCGCAGCACCCCGCCCAGCTTCGCGACCAGCGCCGCGCGTTCGGCCACGGGTCGCGCGCGCCACTCGACGAAGGCGTCCTGGGCCTTCGCGAGCCGGGCCTCGACCTCCTCGGACGAGGTCTCCTCGAACCGGGCGAGCTCGGCGCCGGTGGCCGGGTTGGTGGCGATCAGGGTCATGGTCGTCCTTTCGGTCGGGTGTCAGGCGATGGTGTAGGCGTCGGTCCGCTCGCGGCGCGGCACGACGACGGCCAGGAAGCGCGCGCCGGCGGCACCGGCGCGCAGGCCGTGCTCGACGTGCGGCGCGACGACGAAGGTCTCCCCCGCGCCCAGCCGGTGGGCCTCGCCGTCGACGAGGAACTCGACCTCCCCTTCGCAGATGACGGTGATCTGCTCCTCGCGGTGGTGGTGGAGCGGGAACTCGGCGCCGGGGGCGAACGCGTAGGAGGCGACGGTGGCCTCGGCGCTCTGGTGGCTCGTGCGGGTCACGCCCGGGAACGGCTCGTCCTGAGGCGATGCCGAGACGCCGCCCGACACCGGGAGGGGATCGTCGCGGCGCTCGGGGGAGGACGGGGCGGTCATGCCCGTGCCGTCCGCCGGTGGGGCATCGCGCCGAGGATCGCCGCCAGCCCCTCGAGCGACGCGAGGTCGTGGCCGGGCAGCAGCACGTCGATCGACGGCAGCGCCGCGACCATGCCTCGCGTCCGCGGCTCGTAGCGCGGGTCGCCGGCCAGCGGGTTGACCCAGACGACCGTGTGAGCCGACCGCTGGAGCCGATCCATCTCCGCGCCGAGCGCCGCGGCATCGTCCTGCTCGCAGCCGTCCGAGACGATCACGACGACGGCGCCCCGCGTCATCCCGCGCCGGCCCGCCGTGCGGTTGAACGCCCGGAGGTTCTCACCGATCCGCGTGCCGCCCGCCCAGTCGGGGATGGCCAGGCCGGCCCTTCGCAGGGCCCGGCTCGCGTCCCGGCCGGCGAGCTCGGTGGTGATCCGGGTCAGCCGCGTGCCGAAGGCGAAGACCTCGACCCTGCGCGTCGCCTGGCTCACCACCTGGGCGAAGAGGATCAGCGGCCGGGCGTAGGCCTCCATGGACCCCGAGACGTCGATCAGGAAGACGAGCCGGCGCGGGACCCATCGCGGCTCCTGCCAGCTCCGCTCCAGCGGATGGCCCTCGGTGCGCATGGCGCTGCGCAGCGTCCGGCGACGGTCCATCTCCCGCCCGCCAGGGGCGGGCCGGACGCGGCGCGAGCGACGCCGTGGGACCAGCCGGGCGATCGTCTCGATGTGCCGGGCTGCCGCCAGCAGCTCCGTGCGACCGTAGTCGGAGAAGTCGACGCGGCGCAGCTCCTCCCGCGCCGACCAGGCCAGGCCGCGATCGAGCTCCTCGTCGCCGTCGTCGCCGTCCGCGCCGTCCTGGGTGGCGGCAGTCGCCACCGCGAGCGGCGACGGG
>CALMNS010000236.1 GCA_937871635.1 uncultured Solirubrobacter sp. | reverse complement strand
GGGCCCTGGGCGTCGCGCTCGCGGCCCGGACCGCGTCGCTGGCGCCACGCTGAGCCGACCCTGCCCCAGACCCCACGGGGCGATGTCACACTGACGGGGTGCTACGCGTCGTCACCGCCGGTGAATCCCACGGCCCCGGGCTGACCTGCATCGTCGAGGGGCTGCCGGCCGGCCTCGAGCTCGACCTCGACGCGATCAACGCCGACATGGCGCGCCGCCAGCTCGGCCACGGGCGCGGCGGGAGGATGAAGATCGAGAAGGACGCCGCCGAGGTCACGAGCGGCGTGCGCCACGGCTCCACCCTCGGCGGGCCGATCGCCCTCACCGTCGCCAACCGCGACTACGGCAACTGGGAGGAGCGGATGAACCCGTGGCCCGTCGAGGCCGACGTGCCCGAGGTGCATCTCCCGCGCCCGGGCCACGCCGACCTGGCCGGCACGCAGAAGTACGGGTTCACCGACGTCCGCAACGTCCTCGAGCGCGCGAGCGCGCGCGAGACGGCCGCCCGCGTCGCCGGGGGCGCGCTGGCCAAGGGCTTCCTGGCCGCGCTCGGCGTCCACGTCGTCTCCCACGTCACCCAGATCGGCAGCGTGCGCGCGCCCGAGGCCAACGGGGTGGGCGTCGCCGACTTCGCCGGCGTCGACGCCTCGCCCGTCCGCTGCCTGGATCCGGAGGCGAGCGCCGCGATGGTCCAGGAGATCAACGTCCTGCGCAAGCGCAACGAGTCCCTGGGCGGCGTCTTCGAGGTCCGCGCCTACGGGCTCGTGCCCGGCCTGGGCTCGCACGTGAGCTGGGAGTCGCGGCTGGACGGGCTGATCGGGCTGGCCATGCTCTCCATCCAGGCCGTCAAGGGCTGCGGCATCGGCGACGGGTTCGACCTTGCCGGCCGCCCGGGCTCCTCAGCCCACGACGAGATCTTCTACGACGACGCGCGCGGCTACTACCGCGAGACGAACCGCTCGGGCGGGATCGAGGGCGGCATGACCACGGGCGAGCCGCTCGTCGTGCGCTGCGCGATGAAGCCGCTGCCGACGCTGACTAAGCCGCTGCGCTCGGTCGACATCGCCACCCGCGAGCCGGCCCAGGCGCTGCGCGAGCGCACGGACTCCTGCACGGTCCCCGCCGCCGGGGTGGTGGGGGAGGCGATGCTGGCCATCGTGCTGGCGGGCGCCTACCGGGAGAAGTTCGGCGGCGATCACATCGACGACGTCCGCGCGGCGGTGGCGGCGTACGAGCGCCGCATCGGCTGGAAGCCCCGCGGCGGCGGGCCGCGCTGAGCGCGCTCGTCCTCATCGGCTTCATGGGCGCCGGCAAGACGTCGGCGGCCCGTGCGGTCGCGGCCGAGCTCGGGGTTCGCGCGGTGGACGCCGACGCGGCGCTCGAGCAGCGTCTGGGGACCAGCGTCGAGGACTTCTTCGCCCGCAAGGGCGAGCCGGCGTTCCGCGCCGAGGAGGAGCGCGTGGTCTGCGACCTGCTCGACCGCATGGAGCCGGACGCGGTCGTCTCGCTCGGGGGCGGCGCGGTGCTCTCCGAGGCCGTCCAGGAGCGGCTGGGCGGCCACACGGTCGTCCATCTCGACGTCCATCCCGACATCGCCTGGCAGCGAGCGGGCGGCCGGCGCCCGCTGGCCCGCGACCGCCGCCGCTTCGATGAGCTGCACGCCACCCGCGCCCCGCTCTACGAGGCGCTCGCCGACGCGGTCGTCCCGCACGCCGACCGGGAGTCCATCCGCTCGGCGATGCCGTTCGTGCGGGCCCTGGCCGACGCCCCGCCGGGCACGAAGCTCGTGTGGGCGCGCAGCGCGTCGGGCTCCTATCCCGTGTTCGCCGGCTCGGGGCTGCTGCGCAGCGGCTTCTGGCCCGTCGAGGGCGAGCGCTTCGTGGTCTCCGACGACGTCGTCGGGCCGCTGCACGCGCCCGCCGGGCCGCGGGTCACTGTCCCTGCGGGGGAGGGAGCCAAGACGCTCGCCACCGCCGGGGAGGTCCTCTCGGCGCTCGCCCGCGCCGGGCTCGACTTCGACGGCCACGTCGCGGCGGTCGGCGGCGGCGTGGTGGGCGACCTCGCGGGCTTCTGCGCGGCGACCTACCAGCGCGGCGTCCGGGTCGTCCAGGTCCCGACCACCCTGGTCGCCCAGGTGGACTCCGCCTACGGGGGCAAGACGGGCGTCGACCTGCCCGAGGGCAAGAACTACGTGGGCGCCTACCACCAGCCGTCCGCGGTCCTCGTGGACCCCGACGTCCTCGAGACGCTCCCGCCGGCCGAGCTGGCCGCGGGGTGGGCCGAGGTCGTCAAGACGGCGCTGATCGCGGGAGGGGCGCTCTGGGCGCGGGTGGCCTCGGGGGACGCGACGGTGGACCGCGAGCTGATTCTCGCCTGCGTGCGGACGAAGCTCGCGGTGGTGGGGGAGGACGAGCGCGACGCCGGCCGCCGCCAGGTCCTCAACCTCGGGCACACGGTCGGCCACGCCATCGAGACCGCCACGGGCTACGCGCGCTACCGGCACGGGGAGGCGGTGGGCCTCGGGCTGCTCGCCGCGCTCTCGCTCTCCGAGCAGCACGCGCTCCGGGCTCAGGTGGCCGAGCTGCTGGCCGCCCGCGGGCTGCCCGTGTCGCTCGATCCGGCGGTCGACCCCGAGGCGGTCCTCGCCGCCGTCGGGCGCGACAAGAAGCGGCGCGTCGGGCGCGTCGGCTTCGTGCTCGTCGAGGCGCCCGGGCGCGTCCGCACAGGACGCCCGGTCTCCGACGCCGCGCTGCGCGAGGCCGTCGCGGGACTCGCCTGATGCGCGACCGCGTCGCCGTCCTGCACGGGGTCAACCTCGCGGCGCTCGACCGCCGGCCCGCCCAGCACTACGGCGGGCTGACCTTCACCCGGCTCGAGCAGACCGTCGCCGGCTACGCCGAGGCGCTCGGCTTGACCGTCCGCTTCTTCCAGTCCGACTTCGAGGGGGAGTACGTGCAGGAGCTCCACAAGGCGCCCGACTACGCCGACGCGCTCGTCCTCAACCCGGGGGCGTGGACCCACTACGCCTGGGCGATCCGCGACGCGCTCGAGATCTCGGGGCTGCCGGCGGTCGAGGTGCACCTGTCCGACGTGGGGATGCGCGAGCGCTTCCGGCGCGAGTCGGTCATCCGCGACCTCTGCGTCGCGACCGTCGCCGGCCAGGGGGTCGAGGGCTACCGCACCGCCCTCGAGCACGTGCGCGAGGTCCTGGCGACGTGAGCCGCGCCGACCGGGTCTGCGCCCGCTTCGCCGACGCGGGCATCGACCTCCTGCTTGTCGCCGAGCCCGTCAACCTCCGCTACCTGACGGGGTTCACCGGCTCGAACGGCCTCGCCGTGCTCGGCCCGCAGACGCGGCGCTTCGTCACCGACTTCCGCTACCTCGAGCGGGCCGAGCAGGAGGTGGTCGGCTTCGATCGCGAGCGCGGCCCGCAGGAGCTGCTCGACGCCCTGAAGGGCCCGTGGCCGGAGGGCCCCGTCCGGCTGGGCTTCGACGACGCGCACGTCGCGGTCCGGACCCACGGCCGGCTGCGCGAGAAGCTCCCCGAGCGGGTCGAGCTCGTCCCCGCCGGGGGCGTGGTCGAGGGGGTCCGGGCGATCAAGGAGCCCGAGGAGGTCGAGCGCATCGGCGCGGCCGCCGAGCTCGCCGACACGGTCTTCCGCGAGCTCGCCGAGGCCGGGCTCGTCGGGCGCACCGAGCGCGAGGTGGCGATCTGGCTCGAGCACCGAATGCGCCAGCTCGGCGCGGACGGCCCCAGCTTCGACTCGATCGTCGCCTCCGCCGAGCACGGCGCGCTGCCCCACGCCTCTCCGCGCGACGTGGCGATCGTCCCGGACACGCTGGTCACGCTCGACCTGGGTGCCTCGCTCGACGGCTACGCGTCGGACTGCACGCGGACGTGGGCGACCGGCGCGGACCTGCCCGAGGCGCTGGCGGAGATCTACGCGGTCTGCGAACGTGCGCAGCGCGAGGCCCTCGCCGCCGTCGCGCCCGGGCGGACGGGCAAGGCGGTCGACGCGGTGGCCCGCGACGCCATCACGGCGGCCGGCTACGGCGAGTCGTTCGGCCACGGTCTTGGCCACGGGGTCGGGCTCGAGGTCCACGAGGCGCCGCGGCTGTCGCGCACGGCCGACGGCGAGCTCAAGCCGGGCAACGTCGTCACCGTCGAGCCGGGCATCTACCTCCCCGGCGTCGGCGGCGTGCGCATCGAGGACCTCGTCGTCGTCACCGAGGGCGGCTGCGACGTACTCACCCACACCCCGAAGGGCCTGACGGTCGTCGCGTAGCCCTCAAGGCGAGGCGCGGGGCGCCGACTACGGGAGCGATGGCACCCTCGAACCGTCTGTGGCGCCGGTGCGCCGCCGCCGCGCTCCCCGCCCTGGTCCTCCTGCCGGCGACCGCGCACGCGCAGGCCCCGGCCGAGGCGTGCAAGGCGGCCACCGCCGTCAGCGCGCCCACCGTCTCGAAGTCCAAGCGCACGCCCAGCGTCTCGCGGGTCACGCCGATGCGGCTCGCCGTCGGCGGCCGGCTCGAGCTCCGTGGCCGCTACTTCCGGCCCGGGCGCTGCCGGAACACGGTGGTCTTCCAGCGCATCGGCGGCCGGGCCGTGTTCGTCAAGGCGGACATCGGGACCCGGAAGCTCCTGCGGGTGACCCTGCCCGACCGCCTCGAGAAGCAGCTCACGGTCAGGCGCGGCCTCAGCGTCCCGACCCGCTTCCGCCTCCGCGTCCTCTCCGTCCGCTTCGGCAAGCGCTTCACGACGACCTCGCGGTCGCCGGTGATCGGCCCCAAGCCGCCGCCCGCCCCGCCGCCGCCGGCGAAGCCCATCCCGGTGCCCGACGTGGACACGGACGGCGACGGTCAGCTCAACTCGGTCGACGCCGACGACGACAACGACCTGCTCACCGACGTCGAGGAGCGCGCGATCAACGCCCAGCTGGGGCGCACCGAGGACAACGGTGGCCTGAGCACGCTCAAGGGCCATCGCCGGAACGGTGGGTACGTCGGCGACACCGACGACGACGGGGTGGGCGACGGCTACGAGCTGCGCACGGCGCGCGACCTGAACTCCACGCAGTTCCTGCCGTACCCGGGCAAGCGGTCCTACGCGAACCCGCTCGACGCCACCGACGCCGAGACGGACTTCGACGGCGACGGGCTCACGCTCGCCTCCGAGCAGCGGCTGTGGCGCTACGAGGCCGCGCGCATCGGCCGCGCCCTCTCGCTCGACGAGCTCAGCTACTCCGACGGCACCAAGTTCTCGGCCTACTCACGCGACGGCTCCGGGCGCCGCGTGCCCGGGCTGCCGGCCGCGGGCTATGAGCGCGAGGCGAACTTCCGGGCGTGGGCGGCGGCGACCGGCAACGACTTCGTCGACCTCCCGGGCGACACGGGGCGGCGCCCGCTGCTCGACGTCAATCGCGACGGCGTCGTCTCCGGTGGACCGGTCGGTGACCAGCCGTACGCCGAGGCCTCCTACTACGACCTCGACGGCAGCGGCGCGCTCGACGACGGCGAGCGCGACGAGGACGCCGACGGCCTGACGAACATCGACGAGACCGACGGGCAGACGCTCGGTTTCCGCATGACCCGCACCTACTGGAACACCGCCTACTCGAAGTTCGAGACGGAGTTCGGTCCCGTCGAGTACGCCGGCACGCGCTTCGACGACCCCGACTCCGACGGGGACGGCATGCGCGACGGCGCCGACGACCAGGACTTCGACGACGTCCCGAACATCATGGAGCTCAGCCGCGCGATGGCGAGCAACGTAAGGCGAGACCCGTCCGACATCACCAAGGAGCGGGTCCCCTCGGGACGCCCCGATCACGGGCGCGTCCAGCCGTTCAACCCCTGCCTGCCGAACCCGCGGTCGCGGACCTGCCCGAACTACGTCATCTCGGGCGCCGAGTGGGCCCCGTTCGACGAGTCGCCGCACTACGTCATCTTCAACTAGCGTCGGCCGTGCGGCGCGCCACGCCCCTCCTCGCCGCCCAGCTCACCGCCGCCTGCGTGGCCGTCGTGGCGCTCGCCTGGCTCGGCCTGACCGGATTCACCTGGACGGACTACGACGCCGAGGCGGCCGCGCCCTTCGCGGCGCTGGCCGCCGGGGACTGGGGCGAGTTCCTCCGCGGCAGCCCCTCCTACGGCGGGTCGCTGGTGCTGCGGGCCCCGTTCGTGCTCGCCACGGACGCGCTCGGCGGGTGCGAGCTCGCGATCTACCGCGTGGCGTCCGTCTGCGGGCTCGTCGCCGCCGCCGTGCTTGGCGTCGTGCTGGCGCGGAGGGCCGGGAGGTACGCCTGGCTCGTGCTGGCGCTCGCCGCCGCCAATCCCATCAGCCTGCGCGCGCTCGAGATCGGGCATCCCGAGGAGCTGATCGGGGCCTCGCTGTGCGTTGGTGCGGTCCTCGCGGCCGCCGGCCGGCGAAGCCTGCTCGCGGGGGCACTGCTCGGGCTCGCGGTGGCCACGAAGGCGTGGGCGGTGCTGGCC
>CALMNS010000235.1 GCA_937871635.1 uncultured Solirubrobacter sp. | reverse complement strand
TACCTGGCCCTCGTCGAGGGCCGGCCGGCGGCGCGCAGCGGCACGATCGACGCGGGGCTCGGGCGCGACCGCCGCGTGCGGACCCGGATCTCCACCGAGACCGACGAGCCCCGGGCGGCCCGGACCCACTTCGTCCTCGAGCGGGCGCTGCCCTGCCTGTCGCTGCTGCGGGTGACGCTCGAGACGGGGCGCACGCATCAGATCCGCGCCCACCTGAAGGCCATCGGCCATCCCGTCTGCGGCGACCCCGAGTACGGCACCCCGGGGCGGCTGGGCCTCGCGCGCCAGTTCCTGCACGCCGACCGGCTCGCGTTCGCCCACCCGGTCGGGGGCGAGTCGATCGAGGTGCGCTCGCCGCTTCCCGAGGACCTCGCCCGCGCGCTCGAGCGCGCCGAGGCGGGGGAAGGCTGCGGACCGGACCGCCGGAGGTAGGGAAGGGAGGACCGGCCCGCATCCCCGCAACGCGGCGGGCCACCGGGACTTGCGTCTATCCTCTGAGGACACAGACCCACGACCCCGTGCGACTCCTCGAGGCCGCGGCCCTGCCGGCTCACCCTGAGCCGGAACGCCGCCTCGACCGCCCGGGCGCAGGACCACATCGAACAAGGGAGTAGTCAGCGTGGCCCCAGTCGGAATCCGGGACCTGCTCGAGTCTGGCGTGCACTTCGGGCACCAGACCCGGCGGTGGAACCCGAAGATGCGTCGCTTCATCCACGGTGAGCGGCAGGGCATCTACATCATCGACCTGCTCAAGACGGAGCGGCTGCTCGTCAACGCCCAGGAGTTCGCCTCGGGCATCGCCCACCGCGGCGGCAACGTGCTCTTCGTGGGCACCAAGAAGCAGGCCCGCGACGCGGTCAAGGAGGTCGCCGAGGCGGCCGGCATGCCCTACGTCAACCAGCGCTGGCTGGGCGGGCTGCTGACGAACTTCCAGACCATCTCGCTGCGGATCAAGCGCCTGCACGACCTTGAGCGCTACGAGAGCGAGGGCCAGCTCGGCCTGCTGCCGACCCGCGAGCGCCTGGCGGCCGAGGCCGACCTCGCCAAGCTGCGCGCGAACCTCGGCGGCGTCAAGGACATGCAGCGCCCGCCCGACGCGCTGTTCGTCATCGACCTCAAGACGGAGGCGATCGCCGTCCGCGAGGCCCAGCGCCTGCGCATCCCGATCATCGGCCTGGTCGACACGAACTGCGATCCGGACGGCATCGACTACGTCATCCCGGGCAACGACGACGCGATGAAGGCCTGCCGGGTGATCACGGCGGCGATCGGCGACGTCGTCCAGCGCGGCCGCACCGTCTTCCGCGAGGAGGAGGAGCGCGCCCGCCAGGAGGCCGAGGCCCAGGCCCGCGCCGAGGCCGAGGCGAAGGCCGCCCGCGAGGCCGAGGAGGAGGAGCGCAAGGCGGCCGAGGCCGCCGCGGCCGAGAACAACATCACGCTCTCGAACTACGCCGGCCGC
>CALMNS010000234.1 GCA_937871635.1 uncultured Solirubrobacter sp. | reverse complement strand
GCCCGAGTCCGACTCCGACGGCGAGGCGGAGTTCTGGTCGGGCGACGAGCGCTACCCCGACTTCTTCGGCGACCCGGCCGTCGCCGGGCCCGCGCCCGAGGTCTCCGTGCCCGAGCCCGAGCCGTCGGCCGAGGCGGAGCCCGCGGCCGAGCCGGAGGCCGAGCCGGAGTCCGAGACCACCGAGCCGCGTCTCGCCGAGGACCCCGAGACCGACGAGCCGGGCGTCACCCGCGCCCCCGTCGATCCTGCCCACCTCACGCCCCAGGGCCGCTACCGCTCCGAGGTCACCGAGGCGCCCGACTTCGACTGGACCGTCCCCGACGGCCGCTTCCTCAAGCGCTCCTCGGAGCTGGCCAGCCGCCCGGACACCGTGGGGCAGGAGAAGGTCGCCGCCCAGCTCGTGGAGGCGCTCGAGCACTTCCGGATCCAGGCCCGGGTGATCGGGATGGTCTCGGGCCCGCACATCACCCGCTACGAGCTCCGGCTCGCGCCCGGGACCAAGGTGGGCGCGGTGGCCAAGCTCAAGGACGACCTGGCCTACGCGCTGGCCGCCGCCGACATCCGCATCCTCGCCCCGATTCCCGGCAAGCAGGCCGTCGGCGTCGAGGTCCCGAACGTCCGCCGCCAGACCGTCCACCTCGGCGACGTCATGCAGGCGCCGCCCGAGGACTGGTCCCCGCTCACCGTCTGGCTGGGCAAGGACGTGGCCGGCCGCGCGATCGGCTGCGACCTGGCGAAGATGCCGCACCTGCTCGTGGCCGGCACGACGGGCGCCGGCAAGTCGGGCTGCGTGAACGCGATGCTCTCCTCCATCCTGCTGCGGGCCACGCCGCACGAGGTGCGGCTCGTGCTGGTCGATCCCAAGCAGGTCGAGCTCAACCACTACGAGTCGATCCCGCACCTGCTCACGCCGGTCATCACGAATCCCAAGAAGGCCGCGGTCGCCCTGCAGAACCTCGTGCGCGAGATGGAGCAGCGCTACACGTACATGTCGCTGGCGCGGACGCGGTCGCTCACCGAGATGAACCGGGTGCGCGAGGGGCGCGGGGAGCCGGCGCTCCCCTACGTCCTGTGCGTCATCGACGAGCTCGCCGACCTGATGATGATCGCGCCCGCCGACGTCGAGGACTCGATCATCCGCCTCGCCCAGAAGGCCCGCGCGGTCGGCATCCACCTCGTCCTCGCCACCCAGTCGCCGCGGGTGGACGTCATCACGGGGATGATCAAGGCCAACGTCCCCTCGCGGATCGCGTTCGCCGTCTCCTCGCAGACCGACTCGCGGGTCATCCTCGACCAGAACGGCGCCGAGACCCTGCTGGGGATGGGGGACATGCTCTTCGCGCCGGTGGGATCGAGCCGGCTGCAGCGGATCCAGGGCGCCTACGTCGACGAGTCCGAGATCGCCGAGCTCACCGAGGCCTGGCGCCGCCAGGGCGAGCCCGAGCTGCGCGAGGACCTCCTCGAGGCCCCGCCCGAGGAGCCGGCGGACGAGGCCGCGGCCGACGAGCTCGACTTCGACCCGGACGAGGACCCGCTGCTCGAGGACGCGATCCGGCTGGTGGCCGAGATGCAGACCGCCTCGACCTCCATGCTCCAGCGGCGCCTGCGCCTGGGCTACACGCGGGCCGGGCGGTTGATCGACATGCTCGAGCGCCGGGGCGTGATCTCCGGCTACGAGGGCTCCAAGCCCCGCCAGGTGCTCGTCTCCGAGGCGGACGTCCCGCGGATGCTCGCCGCCCTCGCCGAGCCGCAGCCGGCCTCGGAGGAGGCCCCCGCCGCCGAGTAGCCTCCTCCTGGCGATGCCGGACATCGGGGCCACCCTCAACGAGGCGCGCCTGCGTCGCAGGCTCGACCTCATGAAGGTCGAGGCGGACATCAAGATCCGGGCTCGCTACCTCCGGGCGCTCGAGGAGGAGGAGTTCGAGCTCCTGCCCGGCCCGACGTACGTCAAGACCTTCCTGCGGACCTACGCCGAGTACCTGGGAGTCGACGCGAAGCTCCTGGTCGAGGAGTACAAGCAGCGCTACGAGCGCCCCACCGCCCAGGAGCTCACGCCGTTCTCCACCAACCTCGGGTCTCGGCGCGAGCGGCGGCGGGCGCGGGGGCCGATCATCTCCCCCGGGATCATCGCGGCCGTCTGCTTCGTGGCGCTCGTCGGGGCGCTCGCGGCGATCGGCGTGTTCTGGAACGACCCGAGCGACGACTCGGCGGGCGGCGCGGCGGGGCAGGACGTCCCGGTACGGAGCACGGAGGCCGCGGGCGGGGCCGACGAGGAGCCCGACCGGCCGCTGGGGCAATACCGCTTTCGC
>CALMNS010000233.1 GCA_937871635.1 uncultured Solirubrobacter sp. | reverse complement strand
GCCCAGAAGAGGTTGCGTGCGCGGCCGAGGGCAACGGCGGCTCGCGAGGGGTCGTCCGAGGCCTGCGCCGCCAGGTCGGCGAGCAGCCGCTCGGCCTCGAGGCCACGCCCGGAGGCCGCGAGCGCTCGGCCGAGCGCCAGCTCGGCGTGGAACCCCGCGCCCGCCTGGACGGCGACCCGGGCGAGGCGCTCAGCCAGGGCGGGGTCGGACGCGGCCAGGGCTCGAAGGGCCGCGCGGGTGAACAGCGCGCCATCCTCGATCGCGCCCGATCGAAGCCGCCAGGTCGCGACGCGCAGCAGGTCGCCGCTTCGACGAGCTCCCCACGCCTCGACGGCGTCGGCGAGATGCGCGTGGACGGCCTCGAGGCGCGTAGGGGTCAGTCGCGCGCGCACCGCCTCGCCGTGGAGGGGATGGCCGATGTCGACGAACCTCCGCCGTCCGTCTGAGCGGCGCTCCACCAGCTCTGCGCGCTCGAGCGCGTCGAGCCCCTCCCGCGTACCCGGCGCATCGGTCCCGAGCAGCGCGAGCTCCAGCGGGCCGCCGACCGCGACGAGCTCGAGCAGGGCGCGGGCGCCGGGGTCGACGCGCTCGACGCGCAGATCGACGAGCTCCGCCAAGCGCGTCCCCGCTTCGACCTGGCCACGCCAGCGCCACACTCCCCCGGCGTCGGTCAACAGGCCGGAGTCGACGCCGTGGCGCACCAGCTCGCGCAGGAAGAGCGCGTTGCCGCGCGTCAGCTCCCACATCGTCCGCACGCTCGCGCCGTCGACCGGACCGCCCAGCACCGCGGCGAGAAGGTCGCGAACCTCCTCGCGCGACAGCCCTTCGACCTCCAGGAGCGCGCACAGCTCGTCCTTCCAGAGGGCGAGCAGCGCATCCGGCACCGGCTGGCCGTGCCGCACGGTCACCGTCGCGAACGCCTCGCCGGCGGCCACGAGCTGATGCACGAGCGCGGCCGACCCGTCGTCGAGGAGCTGGCCGTCGTCGACGCACAGCACGAGCCGGCGCCCGGCGGCGCGCTCGGCCAGCGCCTGACGCGCGTGGGCCAGCAGCTCGACGCCCTCGGGGAAGGGCTGAGCGGCCGGCAGCAGCGGAGCGAAGGCCCCGAGGGGGATGGAGGCCGCGGCGCGTGTCGCCCTCGCCCACGCCACCCCGTAGCCACGGGCGGCGGCGAGCTGCGAGACCTCGACCGCCAGCCGGGTCTTGCCGACGCCGGCCGGGCCGACGATGACCACCCCGCCCGTCGAGCGCTCCGACAAGGTCTCGGCGACGAACCTCAACTCAGCGTCGCGCCCGATCAGCGGCCACCGCATGTGCCGGATACTGATCGACCTCGCAGCGTCGACCAAGCGAGCCGCGGTGAGTAGCGCTGCGCCCGGTTCCTGCGCGAGTTGAGTATCCGCTGCTCAGGTGGTCGGCCGCCGGCGCCGCCAGCATCGCGTCCATGCTTCCTGCCGACGACACCGAACCCATCCCCGTGCTCGTGGTCGGGGCCGGCCCGGCCGGGCTGGCCGCCGCGCTCGAGCTGGCCCGCCACGACGTACCGGCCCTGCTCATCGAGCGCCGGACGGTCCTCTCCTCGCATCCCCGCGCCACCGTGCTCAGCCTCCGCTCGATGGAGCTCATGCGGACGTGGGGGCTCGAGGCGCGGGTGCGCGAGCGCAGCGCCGAGGTCGAGATGCGGATGCTGAGCGCCGACACCCTCGCCGGCGCCGGCGACGGCTCGACCTTCGAGGTCGGCTACCCCAGCCGGGAGCAGAGCCGCGTGCTCAGCCCGGTCGAGCCGGCGTGCGTGGCGCAGGACGAGGTCGAGCCGCTGCTGCTGGCGCGCCTGCGCGAGCGGCCCAGCGCCCGCGTCGAGCTCGGCAGCGAGCTGACCGGCCTCTGGGCGGGACCGGACGGCGCACGCGTCGCGTTGCGCGACGTGGGCACGGGCGCGGTGCGCATGGTGCAGGCG
>CALMNS010000232.1 GCA_937871635.1 uncultured Solirubrobacter sp. | reverse complement strand
GTTCTTCAACGTCGCGGCGCAGGTCTGCGCCTGGACCTTCACGATCCAGTACGCGCAGGACGTGGTCGGCGTCCCCACCGAGAGCTCGGGCTGGTACCTGCAGGCCAGCCTGATCGTGTTCCTCGTCGCCCGGTTCGGGATGACCTACCTGCTCGGGATCTTCCGTCCCACCAGGCTCCTGTTCCTGATGGCCGCGCTCGGCGTGCTGTTCTGCGTGATCGCCATGGTCTCCCAGAACATGGTCGGCCTCATCGCCGTCGTCGCCATCTCGCTGTCGCTCTCGCTGATGTTCCCGACGATCTACGGGGTCGCGCTGCGCGGGCTGGGCGCGGACGCGAAGTTCGGCGCCGCGGGCCTGGTCATGGCGATCCTCGGCGGGGCCATCATGCCGATGATCCACGGTCGCCTGATGGACGAGTTCGGCGCCGCGCTGGCGTTCGGCGTGCCGGCGGTCTGCCTGGCGCTGGTCGCGTGCTACGCGCTGTTCGACCTCCGGACGAACAAGGAAGGCGGGGCGCTCGTGGTCGAGGGCGCCCACTAGGGGCCTCGGGGCGAGCGCCGATGACCTCCCGACGTCTCATCGCGCTGGCCGCCGTCGTGAGCCTCGGCGTCGCCGCGTGCGGCGGCGAGGACGAGGAGGCGGTGACCGCCGGCCTCATCACCAAGCAGAGCACGAACCCGTTCTTCGTCAAGATCGAGGACGTCGCCAAGGACACCGCGGAGGACGAGAACGTCAAGCTGCTCACCGCGGCGGGGAGGAGCGACGTCGACAACGCGAGCCAGGTGACGGCGCTCGAGGACATGACGCGGCGCGGGGCCAAGGGGATCCTGATCACCCCGGCGGACTCCCGGGCGGTCGTGCCCGCGATCGAGAAGGCCCGGCAGGCCGGCGTGACCGTCATCGCGCTGGACACGCCCACCGAACCGGAGTCGGCCGTCGACGCGCTCTTCGCGACGAACAACGCGAGGGCCGGCGAGCTGGTCGGCCGCTACGCGAGGGCGAAGGCCGAGGAGGAGGGCATCGAGCCGAGGATCGCCATGCTCGACCTCGGGCCGGGCGGGGGCTCCGGCCAGCTGCGCCACGACGGGTTCCTCAAGGGCTTCGGCCTGGCGGAGGGCGACCCGCGGCTGGCCGGCGCGGTGGACACGGAGGGCAACGAGGAGAAGGCCGAGGCGGGCATGCGGCGGCTGCTTGAGCAGGACCCGGAGATCAACGTCGTCTACACCGTCAACGAGCCCGCGGCGTTCGGGGCCTCGGCCGCCCTCGAGGCGGCCGGCAAGGACGACGACGAGGTGATCCTCGTCTCGGTGGACGGCGGGTGCGAGGCGATCAAGCGCGGGATCCGGACAGGCGAGATCGACGCCACCGCGCAGCAGTACCCGGAGAACATGGCCAGCAAGGGCATCGAGGCCATCGCCGCCGCGGCGCGAGGCGGCTCCAAGCCGTCCGGCTACCTCGACACGGGGGTCAGGCTCATCGCCGGCGACGCGGTGGACGGCGTGCCGTCCGAGGGCGAGGCCTTCGGCGTGAGGAACTGCTGGGGAGACTGATCGCCGCCGCCGCCACGAGGGCTGCGCGGGTCTAGCCCACTGCGTCGATGTTGAGCCGGACGTAGTCGAGCTCGTCGAGCTCTGGCGCCGCCCGCTCGGCGCGCTCCCGGGCGTCGGGCAGGCCGTGGAGGATGACGGTCTCCAGGTAGGCCGCCATGTCGGGCACGCGCGTCGGCTTGGGCTCGAGCCACGCGCGGGCACGGCTGAACCCGGCGGCGGTCAGCCGCCGCTCGGTCTCCTCCGGCGTCGCGTAGAGCCACGTCCCGGGGCGGTGGCCGACGACGGCGAGGACCCGGTCGATGTTGCCGTGCCCGCCGCACTGCGCGACGAGCCGGCCGCCCGGCTGGAGCGCCGCGCGCAGCCGCGCGAAGAGCGTGTCGTGGTCGGTGATCCAGTGGAAGACGGCGCAGGAGAAGACGACGTCGACCGGATCCACCTCGAGCTCGAGGAGGTCCTGGTGGAGCACCGGCACGGACTCCGGGAGGCTCGCGCGCGCCTTGGCGACCATCGCCGCGTCCGCGTCGATCGCCACGACCTCGGAGGTCTGCTCGAGGAGGAGCCGGGTGATCCGGCCGCTGCCGCATCCCGCGTCGAGCACGGACTCGCCGGGCCGGATGGCGGCCCGGGCGAGGATCTCGCGCGCCCAGCGCTCCTGCGGGTCGGCGAGCCGGTCGTAGGCGGCGGCGTCCCAGGTGGCGGGCGGCTGCGGCGACGGGCTCACGG
>CALMNS010000231.1 GCA_937871635.1 uncultured Solirubrobacter sp. | reverse complement strand
GCTCGAGGCGACGCTCAGCGCGGCGGCCGATCCCGAGCGCGCGCCGCTCATGCGGGTCACGGCCTGGCGGATGCGGGGCGAGGCGGTGGAGCTGCCGGAGCCGGCGACGCCCCCGCCCCTGCGCCTGCCGGGACCCGAGGGCGGGACGCCCGGGGAGTTCGGGTGGTGGACGGCGGAGGTCGCCTACCACCGGGCGCTCGAGTGGCGCTTTTTGAGCGGCGGCTTCGAGGCCCCCGGACCGGCCACGGTGTGGACCCGGCTCGGCGTGCCGCTGATCGCGGGCGAGGCCGTCACGCCGCTGCAGCGGCTCCTGGTCATGGCCGACGCCGCCAGCGGCGTCTCGGCGGTGCTCGACTGGGAGGCGTACACCTTCGTCAACGTCGACCTGGGCATACACCTCGAGCGCCCGCCGCAGGGCGAGTGGATGGCCATGGCCGCCGAGACGCGGCTCGGGCCGGCCGGCGCGGCGCTCTGCACGAGCGTCCTGCACGACGAGGCCGGGCGCCTGGGCGCCTCGACCCAATCCCTGCTGGTGGCCCGGCGCTAGCCGGCAGGCGGGCGCGACCCTACGCCGCCGCGCGCAGCCCGCGTCCGCGACGGGACGGCGCCAGCGTGACGACGATGGCCGGGGCGGGCTCCACCCAGTCGGGCCACCCGATCGGCTCGAGCACGCACCCGCAGTCGCAGGCGAGCGCCTCCAGGGCGGCGAGCGCCGGCGCCTCGAGCTCCTCCTCGAAGGCGCAGTCGACGTCGGAGCAGATCAGGCGGGCGACGAACACGGACAGCGCAGCGTGTCAGGCCGTCCGGACGGACCTATCCCGCGTCGGGCGGCTCCTCCTCGGGCACGCCGGGCAGTGGCGCGTCGCCGACCTCGGCCTCGTCGGGGACCCCGAGCGGGGGCGCCTCGGCGCCCTCCTCCTCGAGCCCCGAGCCGGCCGGCGGCGGCTCGGCCGGGATGTCGGGGTCCTCGGGGGCGATGTCGGGCGTCTCGTCCATGCCGGCGGACCTACCCACCGACCGTGGCCGGCGCACCCCAGCGGTGCAGCACCTCGGGCACCGCGACCCGGCCGTCCTCGCGCTGACCGTTCTCGAGCAGGGCGATGAGCGTGCGGCCGACCGCCACCGCGGTCCCGTTGAGCGTGTAGACGTGGCGCGGCGGCCCGCCGCCGGAGGGCCGCGCCCGCACGTCGAGGCGCCGGGCCTGGAAGTCCGTGGTGTCCGACGTGGAGGTCAGCTCGCGGTAGCGGCCCTGGCCGGGCAGCCACGCCTCGCAGTCGTACTTCTTGGCCGCCGAGGCCCCGAGGTCGTCCACCGCGATGTTCACCACTCGGTAGGGGATGCCGAGCGCCTGCAGGAGCTCCTCCTCGATGGCCAGCAGGCGCTCGTGCTCCTCGGCGCCGACCGCGGGGTCGCCCTCCACGAACGAGAACATCTCCACCTTGTCGAACTGGTGCACGCGGAAGATCCCGCGCGTGTCGCGGCCCGCGGCGCCCGCCTCGCGCCGGAAGCAGGGGGAGAAGCCCGCGTAGCGCAGGGGCAGCGCGTCGCCGTCGAGGATCTCGCCCGCGTGCAGCGACGCGAGCGCGACCTCCGACGTCCCGGCCAGGTAGAGCGGGTCGTCGGCGATCCGGTAGATCTGGGACTCCGTGTCGGGGAGCATGCCCGTGCCGAACAGCGCCTCCTCGCGCACGAGCACGGGCGGGACGACGGGCTCGAACCCGTGGCCGCCCAGCACCTCGAGCGCCCAGCGGACCAGCGCGAGCTCGAGGAGCACGAGATCCCCCTTGAGGTAGGCGAAGCGGGCGCCCGCCACCTTGGCCCCGGCCTCCATGTCGACCATCGCGCCGGCGAGCTCGAGGTGGTCGCGCCCCTCGCGCAGCGCGGGCGAGCCGGCCGGCGGCACCTCGCGCAGCACCTCGTCGGCGTCGGCGGCGGTCGGGTGCGGCGGGTTGGGAAGCGACGCGACCGCCGCCGCCAGCTCCCCCTCCACGGTGGCGAGCTCCTCGGCGAGGGCCTTGGCCTGGGCGGAGACCTCCCGCATCTCCGCGATGGCGGCTTCCGCGCCCTCCCCCGCCTGCTTGGCGCGGGCGATCCCCTGCGACGCCGCGTTCTGCCGCGCGCGCAGCGCCTCGAGCTCGGGCAGGAGCGCCCGCCGCCGCTCGTCGAGCGCGAGCGCGTCCGACAGGCGCGCCTCCGAGC
>CALMNS010000230.1 GCA_937871635.1 uncultured Solirubrobacter sp. | reverse complement strand
AGCGCGGCTCGCCGCCCTGCGGCTCGCCGAGCGCCGGCAGGTCACGGGGCTCGACCCCGACCGCGCGCCGACCATCGTGGCCGGCACGGTCATCCTGCACGAGGTCCTGGCCGCCTTCGGCCTCGAGGAGACCGCGGTCTCCGAGCGCGACATCCTGTGGGGCGTGGCCCTCGCGGACGGCCGCTGAGCGCGACCGGGCGGCGACACGATCCGGCTCAGGCCAGGTTCGAGCTCCGCGGGTAGGCGACGGTCGGGTCCGTCAGCACGTTGACGAGGGCCGGCTTGCCGGCCGAGAAGGCCCGCAGCAGCGCCGGCTTGAGCTCGTCGGGGGCGCGCACGAGCTCACCGTGGCCCCCGAGCGCCTCCACCACGTGGTCGTAGCGCCGCTCGGGCACGAGGTCGGCGGCCACCGAGTAGCCGTAGAGGGACTCCATCGGGTGCTTCTCGAGGCCCCAGATGCCGTTGTTGCCCATCACCCCGACGACGTCGACGCCGTGGCGGGAGAGCGTGTCGAAGTCCATCCCCGAGAAGCCGAACGCGCCGTCGCCCAGGAGGAGGACGACCTGGCGGCCCGGGTGGGCGAGCTTCGCGGCCAGCGCGTAGCCGGGCCCCGAGCCCAGGCAGCCGAACGGCCCCGGGTCGAGCCAGCAGCCCGGCTCGTAGGAGTCGATCACCCGGCCGGCGTAGGAGACGAAGTCGCCGCCGTCCCCGATGACGATGGCGTTGCGGTCGAGCACCTCGCCGAGCTCCTTGTAGAGCCGGAGAGGGTGCAGCGGGGCGCGCGGGTCCTCCATCTGCTCGCGCTCGGCGCCGCGCTTCTCGATCTCCGTCGCGCGCAGCCCGTCGATCCACGCCGCGGTGCCGAGCGCCGCCCCGACGCCCGTGCGCAGCGCCGCGAGGGCGTCGGCCACCGGGCCGTAGAGCTCGGCGGCGACCGCGCGCGGGTGGGCCCGGCCCGGCTCGGCGACGTCGACGGCGACGATCTCCGTCTCGTCCCCGAAGGAGCCGCCGAAGCCCAGGCGGAAGTCCATCGGCACCCCGACCACGAGCGCGACGTCGGCGCCCTTGAGCGCCGTCGAGCGCGCGCGCGAGAAGAACAGCTCGTGGTCGGCCGGCACGCAGCCCCGCGCGAGGCCGTTGAGGAACACCGGGATCCGCAGCGTCTCGGCGAGCGCGAGGAGCTCGCGCTCGCCGTGGCCCCAGTAGAGGTTCGTCCCGGCCATGATCACCGGGCGCTCGGCGTCGCGCAGCAGGGCCACCGCGCGCTCGACCGCCGCGCCGTCGGCGGCTGGGTGCGCCGCGGGGCTTGGAGCGTCGAGCTCGGGCTCCTCGGCCTCCATGAAGACGTGGTCGAGCGGGAAGTCGAGGAAGACGGGGCCGGTGTGCGGGGTCATCGCCGCGGCGAACGCCTCGTCGACGAGCGACGGGATCTCCGCGGTGGACTGCGCGGTCGCCGCGAGCTTGGCCAGCGGGCGGACGAACGGGACGTGGTCGATCTCCTGCAGCGAGCCCTGCCCCCAGCGCAGGGCGGGGGCGCGCCCGCCGAGCACGACGATCGGCGAGTTGTTCTCCTTCGCCGAGCCCATGGCGCTCAGCCCGTTGGTCACGCCGGGGCCGGCCGTCAGCGCGGCGACGCCGGGCGTGCGGGTGACCTTGGCCCAGCCCTCGGCGGCGAAGGTGGCGGTCTGCTCGTGCCGGGTGTCGACGATGTCGATCCCCTCCGCGCGGCACCCGTCGTAGATCGAGAACAGGTGTCCGCCGGACAGGGTGAACAGCTTCGTCACCCCGTGGGCCTTCAGGCGCCGGGCGACCAGGCGCCCACCGTGCAGTGCCGTCTTCTCGCCGGCGTCCGTGTCCGCGCTCATCGGCGGACCCTACTCAGACGGCTGCGTACCGTGCCGCGGCCGCCGCCTCGGGGATGCGCTCCTCGCCCCAGAACAGCGCGCCGCCGACCTGGAGCGCCGGCAGCCGGTCGGCGCCCGCGTCCTGCAGCCGGCGCCCGGCCATGAGGATCGCCGTGTCGCGCGCCGGGTCGCCGG
>CALMNS010000229.1 GCA_937871635.1 uncultured Solirubrobacter sp. | reverse complement strand
GGCGGCGACGGCCTCCGGCTCGGGCGCGCGGACCGGGGCGACCTCGGCGAGCGGCGCGGCGACCGGCTGCGGCGCCGCGTCCGTGCGGTTGGGGAGCGCCAGGCGGATGACCTTCTTCCACGCCGAGGCCACCTGCTTGGGGAGCGGGCCGCTCGCGTAGGTCAGGCCGTAGCGCTCGAAGAGCGCCTCGATCTTCGGCGCGATCTCCTGGTAGCGGTTGCTGGGGAGGTCGGGGAAGAGGTGGTGCTCGATCTGGAAGGAGAGGTTGCCCGTCATGAGGTGCATGAAGGGGCTGCCGGTGATGTTCGCCGCGCCGAGCATCTGGCGCAGGTACCACTCCCCGCGCGTCTCGCCGTCGATCGAGGTCTTCTCGAAGGTCTCGACGCCCTCGGGGAAGTGGCCGCACATGATCACCGAGTGCGTCCAGAGGTTGCGCGCGAGGTTGGCGGCGAGGTTCGCCTTGAGCGTGGAGACCGCGGACGGCCCCGACAGGAGCGGGTGCACGACGTAGTCGCGGGTCGCCTGCCGGCGGACCTTGCGCAGCACGGCCTTGAGCCCGGCGGCCAGCTCGTCGGGGTCCTTGCGCCCCTTGAGGGCCTTGCCGAGCTCGAGGTCGTACGCGGCGATCCCGTACTCGAAGAGGCAGGCGTTTATGAGGTTCCACAGCGGCTGGCCGAGGTAGAACGGGTGCCAGCGCTGGTCCTCGTCGACCCGCATGATCCCGTACCCCAGGTCGTTGTCGCGGCCGAGGACGTTCGAGTAGAGGTGGTGGACCTCGTTGTGCGAGTGCTTCCACATCTCGGCGGGCGACGCGTTGTCCCACTCCCAGGTGGTCGAGTGGATCTTCGGGTCGCGCATCCAGTCCCACTGACCGTGCATGACGTTGTGGCCGATCTCCATGTTCTCGAGGATCTTCGCCACCGCGAGGCCGGCGGTGCCGGCGAACCACGCCGGGCGGTACCTCGAGGCGAGCAGCACGGCGCGGCTCGTGAGCTCGAGGGCGCGCTGGGTGCGGATGAGGCGGCGGATGTAGTCGGCGTCCCCTTCCCCGCGGCTGGCGATCACGTCCTCGCGGATGGCGTCGAGCTCGCGCCCGAGACGCTCGATGTCCTCGGCGCTCAGGTGCGCGGTCGGGTCGTGGGGCTTCTTCTGCATGGCGGTCATAGGGAGGTTCCTCTCAGCGTTCGATCTCGCAGGCGCCGGCCGCGGCCGACACGCAGGTCTGGATGACGACCCCGTCACCGGGGGACGCGGTGGTGAGCTCGCCCGTGCGCAGGTCGCGAACCGCGCCTTGGCGCAAGGGCGAGACGCAGCCGAAGCAGATGCCCATGCGGCAGCCCGACGGCATCAGCACGCCGGCGCGCTCGCCCGCGTCGAGCAGCGACGTCGCGCCGTCGACGGCGACCTCCGTCGCGCTGCGGGTGAAGCTGATGGTGCCGCCGTCGCCGGTGGCCAGGACGGTGGGCCGGAAGCGCTCGGTGTGGAGGCGCTCGGGGATGCCGCGCTCGGCCCAGCGGCGCTCGAGCGCGTCGAGCATCCCGACCGGCCCGCAGGCCCACGTCTCGCGCTCGTCGAGGTCGCCGACCAGGTCGGCGAGCGCCTCGGGATCGAGCATCCCGTCCGCGTCGGTGTGCCGCTCGACGAGCGTGATGCGCCCGCGCGCGGCCAGCGCCCGCAGCTCGCCGGCGAAGATGACGTCGGCGGAGGTGGGCGCGGAGTGCACGACGACGACGTCGCCGAGCTCGTCGAGCGAGCTGCGCAGCATCCCCATCACCGGCGTGACGCCGCTGCCGGCGGTGACGAAGAGGACCTTCGCCGGGCGCGGGTCGGGGAGGACGAACTCGCCGCAGGCCTGGTCGAGGTGGATGAGCATCCCGGCGCGGGCGCGGCGCACGACGTGGGTGCTCACCCGACCGTCGGGGATCGCCTTGACGGTGATGGCGATGCAGCCGTCGGGGCGGTCGAGCGGCGAGGTCAGCGAGTAGGCGCGCCACTGGCGCACGCCGTCCACGTCGATGCCGATCCGGATGTACTGACCCGGGGCGTGGCCGCGCCATCCGCGCCCGGGCCGGATGACGAGCGTGACGGCGTCGCGGGTCTCGGGGCGGACCTCGACGATCCGGCCGCGCAGGTCGGCGCCGGAGCGGAGCGGGTCGACGAGGTCGAGGTAGTCGGCGGGGAGGAGCGGCGTCGTCATCAGGCCCACGAGGTCGAGCGCGCGGTCGCGAAGACGCGCGGAGACCTTGGGGGCGAGCAACGCGGGCATCGGATCAAGGTAGTTGTCCTTCGAGCTATGTTCTTGTCCATGCCACGTGAGCTTGGCGCCGGAATCTGTTCGGAGCAGACAAGTGAGTGAGTCGGCCACGGCCCGCGGCGCGGCGCGGCTCGGGCTGGACGCCGAGACCGCCGCCCGGCTGCGCGGGGACCTGCCCGCCGTGGCCGAGCACACCGTCCTGGCGGTGATCGCCGGGGTCCCCGGCTACGCGGGCGCGCTGAGCGGTGAGATGCGCGTGAACATCGAGCGGGCGGTGCAGATGGCGCTCGGCGGCTTCGTGCGCCTCGCCGAGGACACCGGCGACGCCGACCCCGGAACCCCGCTGCAGCCCGCGCTCGCCGCCGCCTACGAGCTCGGCCGGGGTGAGGCGCGCGACGGCCGGACGATGAACGCGCTGCTGGCGGCCTACCGGGTCGGCGCCCGGGTCGCCTGGCGCGAGCTGGCCTCGGTCCTGGTCGACGAGGGCCTGCCCGCCGGGACCGTCGCGCAGTTCGCGGAGCTCGTCTTCGCCTACATCGACGAGCTCTCGGCCGCGAGCGTGGCCGGCCACGAGGACGAGCGCGCCACCACGGGACGGGTCCGCGAGCTCTACCTGGAGCGGCTCGGGGAGCTCCTGCTCGAGGGCGCGGCCCCCGAGCTCGCGGTCGAGGCCGCCGAGCGCGCGGGATGGGATCCGCCCGAGACGCTGACGGCGGTCCTGGTGCCCGAGGCGGAGGTCCGCCCGGCGCTCGCCGCGCTCGAC
>CALMNS010000228.1 GCA_937871635.1 uncultured Solirubrobacter sp. | reverse complement strand
GTAGGGACCGGCGGCATCGACGTGGCATCACCCGCTCACCGTCTCACCTCCCGCCACCGATCCAGCAGAGCCGCGTCCACCTTGTCTCGATCAATGCGCAGTTCCGGCACCAAGCCGCCCTGTCGCGCCGGGAAGTCGGCGTCAGCCGGGAAGTCGGCGTCAGCCCGGGAAGTCGGCGGCAGCCGGAGGCCGCCGTCAGGCCGTCAGCGACGCGGCGATCTCCGCCGCGACCTCCGCCACCTCGGTCGGCGTCCGCCCGACGCGGATCCCCTTCGCCTCGAGGGCCGCCGCCTTCCCGGCCGCCGTGCCCGCCACCCCCGAGACGATCGCGCCCGCGTGACCCATCGTCTTGCCCTCCGGAGCGGTGAACCCGGCGATGTAGGCCACGACGGGCTTCGAGACCTCAGCGGCGATGTACTCCGCCGCCTCCTCCTCCGCCGAGCCCCCGATCTCCCCGCTCATGACGATGAGCTCAGTCTCCGGATCGGCCTCGAAGAGGGCGATGATGTCGATGAACGAGGAGCCCGGGACGGGATCGCCGCCGATGCCCACGATCGACGAGTTGCCGAACCCGCGCTGGGCGAGCTCGTTGCCGATTTGGTAGGTCAGCGTGCCCGAGCGCGAGACGACGCCGACGTTGCCCTCCTTGAAGAACGAGGCGGGGATGATCCCGACGTTCGCCTTGCCGGGCGAGAGGATCCCCGGGCAGTTCGGCCCGACCAGCCGCACGTCCGGCTTGGAGGCGAGGTGGTTGTAGACGCGCAGCTCGTCGTGGGCGGGGATGCCCTCGGTGATCGCGACGATCAGGCGCACGCCGGCGTCCTCGGCCTCGAGGATCGAGTCGGCGGCGAAGCGCGGCGGCACGAAGACCATCGCGGTGTTCGCGCCCGTCTCGGCGACGGCGTCGTGGAAGGTGTTGAACACGGGGATGCCCTCGACGTCCTGGCCGCCCTTGCCCGGGGTGACGCCGCTGACCACCTGCGTGCCGTAGGTGCGGTTGTTCAACGCGTGGAACGTGCCCTCGCGGCCGGTGATGCCCGAGACGCAGAGCCGCGTGTCCGTGTCGACCAGGACCGCCATCAGCGCGCCCCCGCGGCCAGCTCGACGACCTTCTGCGCGGCGCCGAGCATGGTGGCCTCCGTGTGGACGTTGGGGAGGTCGGCCTGGCTGAGCAGCTCGCGGCCCTGGACGTCGTTCGTCCCGTCCAGGCGCACGACGAACGGCACCGTGACGTCGAGGCTCGAGAACGCCTCGATCAGCCCCTGGGCGACCTCGTCGCAGCGGGTGATCCCGCCGAAGATGTTGAACAGCACGGCCTTGACGTTCGGGTTGTTGAGGATCACCTCGACGGCGCTGGTGATCGCCTCGGCCTTCGAGCCGCCGCCCGCGTCGAGGAAGTTCGCCGGGGCGCCGCCCGCCTGGGCGACGACGTCCAGGGTGGACATGACGAGCCCGGCGCCGTTGCCGAGGATCCCGATGTCGCCGTCGAGCGACACGTAGGTGAGGCCGCGCTCCTTGGCCATCTGCTCCTGCGGGTCCTCCGCCGAGAGGTTGCGCAGCTCGGCGTTGTCCGGGTGGCGGAACAGCGAGTTGTCGTCGAGGGTGACCTTGGCATCCAGCGCGGTCACCGACCGGTCGCCGCCCACGGTCAGCGGGTTGACCTCGACGAGCAGCGCCTCCTCGCGCACGAACGCCTCGTAGAGCTTGGCCAGGAGGGCGCCGACGGGGCGGACGAGGTCCCCGTCGAGGCCGGCCTCGAAGCAGAGGCGGCGCGCGTGGAAGTCCTGGAAGCCGATGAGCGGGTCGACGTGGACGCGGGCGATCAGCGACGGGTCGCGCTCGGCCACCTCCTCGATCTCCATCCCGCCCTCCTTGCTCAGGAGCACGAGCGGCTTCTTCGCGCTGCGGTCGAAGACGATCGACGCGTAGTACTCCTCGGCGATGTCCGACGCCGCCTCGATCCAGACCTCGTGGACCGTGAAGCCGCGGATGTCCATGCCGAGGATGGCCCGGGCGTGCGCCTCGGCCTCGTCGCGGTCGGCCGCCACCTTGATGCCGCCGGCCTTGCCCCGCCCGCCGATCAGGACCTGCGCCTTGACGACGCACGGGTAGCCGATCTCGTCGGCGGCGGCGACCGCCTGCTCGAGCGAGGTGGCCGGCGACCCGCTCGGCACGGGGACGCCATGGCGCGCGAAGAGCTGCTTGCCCTGATATTCGAGGAGGTCCATCGCCGCGCGGAACATAACGGCTTTCGTGCGGCCGCCGTCGCAAGCTCCGGCTCTGCACGACGTCACATGCCCTGCCACAATGGTGCGCCGCATGGCCCTCCCCAAGGAAGTCACCTTCGTCTCGTTCGACGTCTACGGCACCCTCATCGACTGGGAGACCGGCGCGTTCGAGGCGTTCCAGAAGGAGGCCGAGCGGGACGGGTTCACGCTCAACCGCGACGAGCTCATCCCGCTGTTCCACACCATCCAGCAGGACATCCAGTCGGGCTCCTACGAGCTCTACGCCGAGGTCCTGCGTCGCACCGCCGTGCGGATCTCCAAGGAGCTCGGCTGGCCGCTCGAGCCGAGCCGCTCGGGCTTCCTGCCCGACTCGGTGGCGCGCTGGAAGCCGTTCAAGGAGACGAACACGCAGCTCGCCCGCTTCGCCAAGAAGTTCGACCTCGGCCTGATCTCCAATGTGGACGACAAGCTCCTGGGCCAGACCCGCCGGCACTTCAAGTCGGACTTCGACCTCGTCGTCACCGCGCAGCAGGTCCGCTCCTACAAGCCCGACCCCTCCCACATCAAGGAGTGCGCGCGGCGCCTGGGCACCAAGAAGGGCTGGGTCCACGTCGCCGCGAGCTACTACCACGACGTCGAGCCGTGCCTGAAGGAGAAGGTCCCGGTCATCTGGGTCAATCGCAAGAGGGAAGTGCTCGAGCCGGGTCAGAAGAAGCCGACCGCGGAGGTCAGGAACCTCCTCGAGGCGGCCAAGCTCCTCGGCGCGGCGTAGGTGCGGGCCGTCGGCCTGCACGCCGACGTCGTCGTCCTCACCTCGCGCCTGTTCCAGACCACCGCGACCCTGGTGCGCTCGGGGGGCGAGGCCTTCCTGATCGACTCGCCCGTCCTGCCCGACGAGCTCGAGATCCTGCCGACCGTCGCCCAGCAGGCGGAGTTCGGCGTGGTCGGCCTGCTGGCGACCCACGCCGACTGGGATCACCTGCTCGGCGGCTACGCCTTCCCCGAGGCGCCGCTGGGCTGCGCGGAGTCCACGGGCCAGCGGCTCGGGCAGGAGCTCGGCGCCGCCCAGCGCGCGCTGCGCGACTTCGACGAGCGGATGTACCTGGAGCGCCCCCGGCCGCTCTCGCTCCCCGGGGCCCAGACGCTCCCGGTCCCCGGGCACTGCGCGCTCGGGGAAGGAGGAGGCGAGCTTGAGCTCCACGACACCCCGGGCCACACCGCCGACGGCATGGCCGTCCGGATCCCCTGGGCCGACGTGCTGGTCTGCGGCGACTACCTCTCGCCCGTCGAGATCCCGATGATCTCCGCCGGCGGGTCGCTCGACGCCTACCTGGGGACGCTCGCCCGCCTCGAGCCGCTGGTCGCCGGCGCGGGCGCGGTCGTCCCCGGCCACGGCGAGCCGCTCGACGCCCCCCGCGCCCTGGCCATCCTGCGCGAGGACCGGGCC
>CALMNS010000227.1 GCA_937871635.1 uncultured Solirubrobacter sp. | reverse complement strand
GCCCTAGTGGGCGTGGCCCCCGCCCGGCTCGGCGAGGGCCTCCGGGGCGAGGCGCCGGGCCAGCGCGGTGGTGAGCAGCGTGGTGAGCGGGACGGCGGCGATGAGCCCGATCGAGCCGACGCACATCGCGATGACCTCCTCGGAGACGTCCTCGCGGTTGAGCGCGCCGCCGAAGCTCGTCTCCTGGTTGGCGAAGATGAGCAGGACGGGCAGCGCGGCCCCGACGTAGGCGAGGACCAGCGTGTTGACCGTCGCGCCGAGGTGGTCGCGCCCCACCGTCATCGCCTCGGAGAACAGGCGGCGCGCCGGCTGGCGCGGGTCGGCGCGCCGGAGGGCGAGCACGGTGGAGGCCTGGGAGACCGTCACGTCGTCGAGCACGCCCAGGGCGCCGACCAGCATGCCGGCGAGGACGAGCCCCTCGAGCGAGAGCGACTCCCGGCCGGGGGTCGAGCGCAGGAGCGCCGCCTCGTCCGAGGCGAAGCCCGTGATGTTCGCGAGCTTCACGAAGAACACGGCGAGCAGCGCGGTGAGGACGATGCTCACCACCGCGCCGAGGATCGCCGCGAGGCTCTTGGCGCCGAGCCCGTGGGTCAGCGGGACGGTGGCGAGCATGACGGCCAGACCGCCCACCAGGGCGACGAGCAGCGGCGGGCCGCCGTCGAGGATCGCCGGCACGATGAACAGCACCACGACCATCAGGGAGAGCCCGAGGCCGACGAGCGAGCGGACGCCCTGCCACCGGCCGAGCACCACCACGCAGAGCGCGAACAGCGCCACCGCCCAGTAGACGGAGCTGCGGCGCTCGAAGTCGGCGAAGACGTAGGCCTCCCCGCGCGCCGCGCTGGGCTGCGCCCCGCCCGCCTCGGGGTCGAAGTTGCGCACGACGCGGATGCCGTCGCCCTGGCGCACCGCCGGCGCGACGTCCTCGCCGGGCAGCGTCATCACCGTCCGCTCGCCCCGGTCCTCGCCCGACTCAAGGCGGACGGCGAGCCGCTGGCAGGGCCGGCGCGAGACGCTGCAGGCCGAGCGGGTGACCCGCTCGACGGTGGCCTGCGCCGGCTCCCCGGCGTCAGGCGCCTGGGAGTCGAGCGGCCGGGCCGGCGGCCACAGCACCGCCATGGCGACCACGACCAGCACCGCCAGCCCGGCGACCGCGAGGGCCGCGATCCGGCCCTCGCGGGTCTTCCACAGCGCCCGCAGGGGCTAGTGGTCCAGCACTAGAGCTTGCGGGCGCGCAGGCGGGCGAGCTGCTTGCGGCCGTCCGTCGTGCGGGCGTCGAGGAGCACCGTGTAGGCGCCGTCGCGCAGGCTTCGCGGGCTCAGCCGCAGCGAGTACGTCTGGTTCGCCGCGCGCGTGCCGGCCGACAGCTGCCGGACCCGGCGCGAGCCGCGGTAGAGCGTCACCACGACGCGGGCCGCCTCGCGCAGCCGGTAGCGGACCGTCAGCGTGCTGTTCGTCCGCCCCCCGAAGGCGGGGCGGCTCAGCGCGAAGTTCGAGAGCAGCACGTTCGGCCGGTTGACGGACGGCGTGGCGGGCGGGGTCGCCGGAGCCGAGATGACGACCGCCTTGCTCGCGTAGGACACGCCGCCCTGGTCGTCGGTCACCCGGACGCCGACGTTGTAGGTCCCGGCCGCGTCGAAGCGCCGCGAGGCGGTCGTGCTCTCGAAGCGGTCGAGCTCGAAGCGGCCGTCGTCGTCGAAGTCCCACGCGTAGTTGACCACCCGCCCGTTGGCGTCCGACGCGGTCGCCGTGTAGGTGAGGACGTCGCCCGGGCGCCCCGCGTCCGGGCCGGCCACCGTCACGGACGGCAGGGGGTTGCTGGGCAGCCCGGGACCGAAGGAGAACGAGCCGGTGAAGTAGTCCTCGTTCGGCACGTTGACCCCGGCGCAGTTCGGGTTGCCGACCGAGAGGGGATCCGTGCTGCTCGAGCACCAGTTGTCGACCACGAGCACGTAGGTGCCGGCCGCGATGGACTCACTCGAGATCGTCGAGCGGTAGATGAGCTCCTCCGAGCTGGTCCCGCCCGCCGCCGAGGACGCCAGGGCACCCGGCCGCAGGCTGCCGTCGGGCCGCTGGCGGTAGAGGTAGATGTCGAAGTCGACGAGCGGGCTCGCCCACTCGACCCGGGCGGTCAGCGTGCCGTTGACCTCGCCGGCCGGCACCGTCACGGGGAAGGTCTCGTAGGTGTTCGGCGCCCGGCCGGCCAGCGGGTCGCCCTCGGGATCGCCACCGAAGCCCGAGACGATCTCGGCCGGCGTGCCGTCCCGCGACGCGTCGTGCGCGAACGTCGAGCCGGCGGTCTGCTGAGCCGAGGCCGGCGTCGCGGCCAGGAGCGCGAGGGCGACGAGAAGGAACGATGACGTTGCTGCGGCGGACGACCGGCGGACCACGGAGCTCCCCTTGCTTCGATGGCGGATCGTGGCATTATGCACGCCTTGTGAAGGGAGGGAAGCGCGCGTTCTACCGGGGGAATTCCGGTGCGACGACTCCCTCGACCAGTCCGAGCCAGGGGAGCTCCATGCCGTTGCCGTCCTACCGTGCCGCTGCCCTCGCCGGGCTCCTTTCGTCGCTCGCCGTCGCCGCCCCCGCGGCGGGGGCCGAGTTGCCGAGCGGCCCGCAGTCCGTGACGATCGACGACGCCAAGCGCCAGTTCTGCGCGACGCGGTCGGTCACCGGCGCCGGCGTCGAGCGGCGCGCCTACACCGCTCCGGCGGACGGCGTCCTGGCGGCGCGGCTCAGCGGATCCGACTCGAGCGACTGGGACCTCGCGGTCCTCGACCGCGACAACGACCAGGTCATCAACGGCTCGGCGGGCCCCGGCAGCGACGAGCTGGCGACGGCGATCGTGTCCAAGGGGCAGGCCGTGACGGTGCAGCTCTGCCGCCGGTCGGGCGCCTCCTCGACGGCGAGCCTCCGGCTCGCGTTCACCGCGGTGGTCGCCGACCGCGCCCAGACGGACGCCAAGATCCGCCTCGTCCGGGTCACCACCAAGTCGCGCTTCGACGCCTACCGGCTCTCCCAGCTCGGGCTGGACACGACGGACCACCCGCACCCGGACCACTGGGACGTCATGCTCTACTCCGACGCCGACGAGCGCAAGCTGCGCCAGGCCGGCTTCACCTTCGTCACCCGCGAGGACGACGTGGTGGCCTCCGACCGCGCGAACCGCCTGCGCGAGCGGCGGGCCCGGTCGAGCCGCAGGGCGCGCGCCGCGGCCTCCGTCGGGATCCCGAGCGGGCGCACGAGCTACCGGACGCTGCCCGAGCACGAGGAGGAGCTCAAGCGGCTCGCGCAGGAGAACCCGGGGCTCGTCCGCCTCATCGCCCTGCCGCTCACCTCGTGGGAGGGCCGGCAGATCCTCGGCGTCGAGATCGCCGAGAACGTCACCTCGACCACCGACGGCCGCCCCGCCTACGTGCAGGTCGGCACCCACCACGCCCGCGAGTGGCCGGCCAACGAGGCGACCCTCGAGTGGGGCCTCGAGCTGGTCAAGGGCTACAAGGAGGGCGACCCGCGCCTGACCTCGATCGTCAAGGACGCCCGCACCTACATCATCCCGGTCCTCAACGTCGACGGCTTCGACGCGACCATCCAGTCCGAGGGCCTCGCCCCGGGCGGCAACTACGTCGACCCGCAGAACTCCGGGACGGTCTCGGGCAGCCAGGGCATCGGCACCGGCGCCTACAAGCGCAAGAACTGCCGCCCGCTGGACGCGAGCCAGCCCGTGGTGCCGGGCGCCTGCCTGGCCCGCACCTTCCCGGCGACGACCGCCAACCGTGACCTCGGCGTCGACCCCAACCGCAACTACGGCGTCGAGTGGGGCGGCCCCGGCACCTCGAGCCGGGTCCAGAGCCTTGTCTACCACGGCCCGGGGCCCTTCTCCGAGCCCGAGACGGAGGGCTTCCGGCGCTTCCTGCGCGACATCCAGCCCTCCGTGCTGATCACGAACCACACGTTCACCGGCCTGATCCTGCGCCCGCCGGGCACGAGCACCTTCGGTCCGGTCCCGGACGAGGAGCGGCTCCGCGCGCTGGGCGACGCGATGGCCCGCGAGACGGACTACGTCTCGCAGTTCTCCTACCAGCTCTACGACACCACCGGTACGACCGACGACTACCTCTACGACGGCCTGGGCGCGTTCTCGTACACGCCCGAGATCGGCAAGGTCGAGTTCCATCCGGCCTACAGCGAGTTCATCGCCGAGTACGACGGCCGGCCGGAGACGGACATCAACGGCGCGCCGACCGGGCGCAAGCTCGGCGGCCTGCGCGAGGCGTACACGCTCGCGGGCGCCACGGCGATCAACGCCGACTCGCACTCGATCATCCAGGGCACGGCGCCGGCCGGCCGGACCCTGCGGATCACCAAGTCGATCTCCTACACGACGAGCGAGCGGCCGAACGACGACGGCGTGCAGAACCCGGTCCAGACCGTGACTGAGCCGCGCAACTCGACCACGGTCGTCCCGGCCGGCGGTCGCTTCGTGTGGCACGTCAACCCCTCGCGCCAGCCTCGCGTCGCCGCTGCGGCGGCGTGGCGGCTGACCTGCGAGGACGGCGCCGGCAACGTCCTGGAGAGCCGGAACATCTACGTCGAGCGGGCCCAGTCGGTGAACGTGGGGCTGACCTGCGGGGCGGCGTCCTCGCCGACCCAGCCCCAGCCGACGCAGCCGCCGGCCGGCTCGGGGGGATCCAACGCCGGGACCTGCGTGGCCCCGAACGGGTTCCGCTCGGTCGACGTGCGCCAGCGCGGCCGCGGCCTGCTGTTCTCGTTCTCGCGGACGGTGCGCAACCCGGTGACGGTCGAGCTGTTCCAGACCGCCACCCGCACCCGCGTCATCGGGACCCGCAGGGTCGCCCGGTTCACCAACCGGCAGCGGTCCTTCCGGTGGGCGGGGCTCGGGCCGAGGGGCCGGCGCCTCAGCGACGGCGTCTACTACGCCCGGTTCCGGATGCGTGACGCCCAGGGCCGGCTCGACACCCGGCGCGTCACCGCCGAGCGGCGCAACGGGCGCTTCACGAAGGCCCGCGGGTACTACCTGATCGACACCTGCGCCTAAGGACTACGGCGGGCGGCTGCGCGTCGCGCGGCCGCCCGGCGGGCGACGCAGCGC
>CALMNS010000226.1 GCA_937871635.1 uncultured Solirubrobacter sp. | reverse complement strand
GCGTGGCGGCGGCGGCGGTGCCCGCCGTGAGCCGCGCGCTCGAGGGCGGAGCCGACGCCGGGCTGAACGCGGGGCTGCACTGGGGAGCGGGTCTCTACATGGGCCAGCTCGTGACGGGCGGGCGGCTCGAGGTCACCGCGCTCGGCGACGAGGTCAACGAGTGCGCCCGGATCGAGCAGTCCGCGCACGCCGGCGCGCTGCTGGCCTCCAAGGCCCTGCTCGAGCGGCTCGACGAGCCGGGCGCGCGCCGCCTGGGGCTCGATCCGGGCGGGATGGTCTACCGGACGGTCGCCGACCTGCCGGGCGCCGGCGCCAAGGCGATCCGCGACGCGGGCGGCCTCCCGGTGGCGGACATCGCCCCCTGACGAGAAGCCGCGGTTCGAGAGCGAACACGCGTGTGCGGGGGCGAACACCCTGGCGAAGCCGGCACCCGTGCGGTGGGAAGGCAAGGTCCACCCCTCATCCGCACCGAAGGAGCGCCCCATGTCCTCAGGTCGTCGCTGGTCCACGCTGGGTCTGTCCGCCGCGCTCGCGCTGGCCGCCGCCACCCCCGCCGCCGCGCAGGAGACCCCGCGCTGCCCGAACGAGGCGCAGCCCCCGATCACGGGCACGCCGCAGGCTGACACCCTCAACGGCACCGTCAACGCCGATCGCATCCTGACCCTCGGGGGAGACGACGCGGTCTCCGCGCTGCAGGGCGACGACTGCGTGCGGGGCGGCGACGGGTTCGACACCGTCCAGGGGGGCCTTGGGGTCGACACCCTCTTCGGGGAGGGCGGGCCCGACGACCTCTCGGGCGGCTCGGACGACGACGTCATCTACGGCGGGGGCGACTTCGACTTCCTGGTCGGTGGCATCGGCGACGACCGGCTCTTCGGCGAGGACGGCCCGGACGACATCTCCGGCTCCAACGGCGTCGACCGGATCGAGGGCGGGGACGGGATTGACTTCATCTCGGGCGGCCTGGCGTCGGACCGGCTCGACGGCGGCGAGGACGGCGACGACATCGAGGGCGGCCTCGGCCGGGACCGCATCGAGGGTGGCGACGGCAACGACCGGATCGCCGGCGGCCGGGACGGCGACCGCCTCGACGGCGGCGACGGCAACGACCTCATCGACGGCGGCGACGGGCGCAACACCTACTCCGGCGGCGCGGGACGCGACCAGATCGACGCGGCCAACGGCTCGGTGGAGCGGATCGACTGCGGCGCGGGTCGCGACGTCGTCCGCGCCGACTCCACCGACCGTTTGACCGGCTGCGAGCGCGTCTTCCGGCTCCGGCTCGAGCGCTGAGCGCCGCGGGCGGCCCTCGGCGCGAGCGCCGGGGGCGTGCGGGCGAGCGCCATTCAGGTCAGGCGGAGACGGACGGCTGCGTGGGCTGCTCGGCGAGCGTCGCCTCGAAGAGGGTCCGGTCGATGCGGCCCTGGAAGATCGGCACCCCCAGCTCCATGCACTTCTCGATGACGTCCCTGCGCTCCATCCCGATCTCGCGGGCGAGCTCGGTGGGGGTCAGGTGAACGGCCATGGGCGGTGCCTCCTGGTGATGGTCTCCACGTGTGAGCGGAGGCTGTCAGACGTGGTTCGGGATGTCGAGGAAGACGTGCTCGATCCCGAAGCGGTCGGCCAGCCGGTCGCCGAGCGCCCGCACGCCGTGGGTCTCCGTGGCGTAGTGGCCGGCCGCGATGAAGTGCACGCCCGCCTCGCGGGCGTCGGCCATCACGTGCTCGCGCGGCTCGCCGGTCAGCAGGGCGTCGGCGCCCGCCCCGATCGCCTCGTCGAGCAGGTCGGCGGCCGATCCGGAGGCGATGGCGATCCGGCCGACCGTCGCGGGCCCGGCGCCCTGCAGCAGCGGCTCCCGCCCGCCGCAGGCGGCCCGGACGCGGGCGAGGAGCGTGTCGATGGGCACCGGCTCGGCGAAGGTCGCCAGCCGGCCGATCAGCCGTCCGCGGTGAGCGCCGAAGCCTTCGTGGGCGTCGCTGCCGAGCGCGCGGGCGAGCAGGGCGTTGTTGCCCACCTCGGGATGGGCGTCGAGCGGGAGGTGGTAGGCGGCGAGGTTGAGCCCGTGGTCGAGCAGCGCCCGCAGCCGGGCGAGCTCGCGGCGGCCGAGGCCGGTCGGCTGAAACTCCCAGAACAGCCCGTGGTGGACGAGCACGAGCTGCGCGCCGGCGTCGGCGGCGCGCTCGAAGAGCTCGACCTGCGCCGAGACGCCGGACGCCACGCGCTCGACCTCCTCCGTGCCCGGGACCTGGAGCCCGTTGGGGCCGTAATCCTCGAATCCGGACGGCTGGAGTAGAGCGTCGAGGTCGTCGATGAGGGCGGTGACCCGGGCCATGAGGAAGGGGTGATCCACGCCTGCTCGGAGCGCGAACGGGGTAAGTGCGGGCGAGGCCCGAGAGCGCACGACAGGAGATCGAACGATCCGATGGGCGGTACGTTTTGACGGAGGCGGCAGCGTACCCTGAACGCCAGGGGGTCGCCGCGGCGCCCTCCGATCACGAGCTCGTCGCCGCGGTCCGGCGGGGCGACGACCGCGCGTTCGAGGAGCTCTTCGCCCGCTACCAGCGGCAGATCTCGGCGTTCGTGTACGGGATGGTCTCCGACCACGGCCGCGCGGAGGACATCACGCAGGAGACGTTCATCTCCGCCCTGCGCCGCATGCGCGAGACGGAGCGGCCGATCGCCTTCCGCCCGTGGATCTTCGAGATCGCCCGCAACGCGTGCATCGACCAGTTCCGCCGCTCGCGCCGCGCCCAGGAGGTGTCCTTCGACGCCGAGGCGGACCTCGGGGCGGCCGACTACGGCCGGCTCGTCCACCGGGGCCCGACGCCCGACGCGGCGCTCGACCAGAAGGAGACGCTCAAGGACCTCACGGGCGCCTTCGGCGGGCTGTCGGACATCCACCACGAGATCCTCGTGCTCCGGGAGCTCGAGGGCCTCTCCTACCGGGAGATCGGCGAGCGGCTCGAGATGTCGCGCCCCGCGGTGGAGTCCACCCTGTTCCGGGCGCGGCGCCGGCTGGCCGAGGAGTACGACGACCTCGCCTCGGGGCAGCGCTGCCTGTACGTGCAGAGCACGCTCGGCGACGCCGCCCGCGGCACGCTCTCCGGGCGGGCGGCCCGCCGGCTCGCCCACCACGTCTCGCACTGCCAGGCGTGCCGGATGCAGGCGCGGGTCGAGGGCTACGACACGGCGCCGGTGGCGCGCCGTCCTGGCC
>CALMNS010000225.1 GCA_937871635.1 uncultured Solirubrobacter sp. | reverse complement strand
CGCCCCGGCTCCCGGCACCGGCCCCCGCCGCTCAGCGGGCACCCGCGCTCGCCCCGTGGCCGGTCTGGCTCGGCCTGGCCCTCCTGCTGCTCGGATCCGCGGCCGGCTGGCGGTCCGCGGATAGATTGCTCCGCGGTCATGGCCTACTTCGTCACCACGCCGATCTACTACGTCAACGCGGCGCCGCACCTGGGCCACGCGTACTCGACGATCGGGGCCGACATCCTGGCCCGTCACATGCGTCAGCGCGGCGAGGAGGTCTTCTTCCTCACCGGCACGGACGAGCACGGTGAGCCCGTGGCCCTCGCCGCCGAGCGACTGGGCGTCACGCCCCAGGAGCTCGCCGACACCAACGCGCAGCACTTCCGCGACCTCATGCCGCGCATCAACGCGTCCAACGACTTCTTCATCCGTACCTCCGACGCCGGCCACAAGGCCGCCGTCCAGTCGGTGCTCCAGCGGGTCTTCGACAACGGCCACGTCTACCGCGGCATGTACGAGGGCTGGTACTGCCCGCGGTGCGCCGACTTCAAGACGGATCAGGAGATCGGCCCGGGCGACACGTGCCTGATCCACGGGATCCCGCTCCTGCGCGAGAAGGAGGAGAACTGGTTCTTCCGGCTCTCGAGCTTCCAGGCGCCGCTCGAGGCGCTCTACGCCGAGCGGCCGGACTTCGTGAGCCCGCGCACCCGCTTCAACGAGGCGCTGTCCTTCATCACCGGGGGCCTCAACGATGTCTCGCTGACGCGCGCGCGGATCTCGTGGGGGATCGACGTCCCCTGGGATCCCGAGCACGTCTTCTACGTCTGGTTCGACGCGCTGCTCAACTACTACACCGCCCTGACCTACGCGCGGCCCGGCGAGGACCTGACGAGCACGTTCTGGCCCGCCGACCTCCAGGTCCTCGGCAAGGACATCCTCAAGTTCCACGCCGTCTTCTGGCCCGCGCTGCTGATGGCGGCCGACCTGCCCGTCCCGCGGCGGCTCTTCATCCACGGCTACCTGCTGCTCGACGGCGAGAAGATGTCCAAGTCGCTGGGCAACGTGCTCGACCCGTTCGAGGTGATGGACCGCTTCGGCACCGACGCGCTGCGCTTCTACTGCTTCCGCGAGGTCTCCTTCGGCCAGGACGGCTCCGTGTCCACCGCCGGCTTCGAGTCGCGCTACGAGACCGAGCTCGCCAACGAGTACGGCAACCTGGCGAGCCGGACGCTGGCGATGATCACCCGCTATCGCGAGGGCCAGGTGCCCGAGGTGGAGGTCGACCCGGTCCTCGTCCCCGACTTCGAGGGCCTGGCCGCCGAGGTGGCCGAGCTGCTCGACCGGGCGGAGATCACCCAGGCGCTCGACCGCGTCTGGCAGCGGGTCCGTCGGCTCAACCGCTACGTCGAGGAGTCGGCGCCGTGGACGCTGTCCAAGGACCCGGCCCGCGCGGGGGAGCTCGACGTCGCGCTGCGCTCGCTCGCCGAGGGACTCCGCGTGGTCACCGTGCTGCTGTGCCCCTATCTGCCGGCCACCGCGCAGACGCTGCTCGCGGCGCTCGGCCGTCCCAGCGACTCGCTCGCGGGCGCGGAGCTCGGCGCGGAGCCCGGCGGCGCCCGGGTCGAGCGGGTGGCGCAGCTGTTCCCGAAGGTCGCATGATCGACAGCCACACCCACCTCGATCGCGGGCCCGCGCCGGAGGCCGAGCTGGTCGCGGCCGCCGCCGAGGCCGGGGTGCGGCGGCTCCTGACCATCGGGATGGACCCCGAGTCCTGCCGGGCGGCGCCCGCCGCCACCGAGGCCCACGATCCGG
>CALMNS010000224.1 GCA_937871635.1 uncultured Solirubrobacter sp. | reverse complement strand
CCGCCGAGCCGCTCGACGAGCCCGGGCAGGCCCTCGACGTGGTCGGGGTGGTCGTGGGTGACGGCGATCCCGGCCGCCCCGCCGCGCTCCTGCACCGCGGTGGCTACGGCGTCCGCGTGGGCGTCGAGCGCCGGCCCCGGATCGACCACCCAGCACGGGTCGCGCCCCACCACCCAGGTGTTCGTCCCCGTCAGCGTGAACGGGCCGGGGTTGCCCGCGCGGATCCGGAGGACCTCGGGGCTCACCGGGCGGCCAGGCGGCTCACCCGCCCGTCGAGCGAGACCAAATGCACGCGGCCGCGCGCGTCCTCGCCGAAGGAGACGAGGCTCGGGACCCGCACCCCGACGGAGCGCACCGGAGTCGCCCCGCTCCCGCTCAGCCGGGAGGAGAGCACCCGCGCGTCGCAGACGTCTCCGAACAGGTAGCGCCCCCGCAGCGAGCGCGGCAGGGCCGGGTCGCGGACGACCACCCCGCCGGTGATCGAGCAGGCGCCCGCCGCGTGGCGCCGCTCGATGACGGGCCGCACGTGGCCCGGCGCCGACTCCCCCGGGGCGAAGCGCCGGCGCCCCTCCCAGACCCGCCAGCCGAAGTTCGCGCCGCGGGTGCGGCCCCGCCGCCGGAAGGAGATCTCCTCGACCTCGCTCTGGCCGACGTCCCCGATGGCCAGGTCGCCCGTCGCGCGGTCGAAGGAGAAGCGCCACGGGTTGCGCAGGCCGTAGGCGTAGATCTCGGGCCGGGCCCCCGAGCGCCCGGTGAACGGGTTCGACGCCGGCACGGAGTACGGCCGGGGCGGGCGGGGCGGGCGGGAATCCGATTCCCGCGGGTCGATGCGCAGGAGCTTGCCCTCCCACGTGGCCAGGGACTGGCCGTTGCCGAGCCGGCCGGGCCGGTCGCCGGCGCCGCCGCCGTCCCCGACCCCGACGTACAGGAGGCCGTCGGGCCCGAAGGCCACGAGCCCGCCGTTGTGGTTGGGCTCCGCGTCGGGCTGGCGGAGCACGAGCCGCGCGGAGCCGGCGTCCGCCCGGTCCGGGCTCGCGGCCGAGCGCCGGTACTCGACCACCCGCTCGGCGCCCTCGGTGTCCGTGTAGAAGACGTAGAACCGCCCGCTGCGGGCGTAGTCGGGCGCGAAGGCCATCGACAGCAGGCCCTGCTCGCCCCCGCCCTCGGTCAGCCCGCGCACGTCGAGGAACGGCGCGGGGAGCGTGCGCCCGTCGCGGACGACCCGGACCAGGCCGCCCTGCTCGACGACGAAGAGCCGCCGCTCGTCCCCGGGCGGGGCGGTGACGTGCACCGGGCTCGAGAAGCTCCCGACCGTCACGAGCCGCACCCCGCCCGCCGAGCGGGCGGGCACGGCGACGACCGTCGCCGCGACGAGCGCGGCGACCAGCGTGGCCAGGAGGAGCCTCACCCGAAGAACGTCTGCTGCAGCAGGAACACGTTGAGGGAGATGATGACGGCCGCGACGACGGACGCCACGACCGTCGTGCGCTGCGCGTTGACCAGCGACCCCATCACGTCCTTGCGCCGGGTGAGCAGGATCATCGGCACGAGCGCGAAGGGGATGCCGAACGAGAGCACGACCTGGGACAGGACGAGCGCGTCGGTGGTGTTCACCCCGATCCCGAGCACCACCAGCGCGGGGGCCATGGTGATCGCCCGGCGCAGGAACAGCGGGATCCGCAGGTTGATGAAGCCCTGCATCACCACCTGGCCGGCGTAGGTGCCGACGCTCGAGCTCGAGAGGCCCGAGGCGAGCAGGGCGACCGCGAAGGCCAGCGCCGCACCGCCGCCCAGGAGGGTGCCGAACCCGGCGTGGGCGTCCTCGATCGACTCGATGCTGGTGGCGCCCGACTCGAAGAACAGCATCGCCGCGACGACGAGCATGGCCATGTTGATCAGGCCGGCGACGCCGAGGGCGAGCATGACGTCGACGCGCTGGAAGCGCATCAGCTCGCGCTTCTCCTCCTCGTTCTCGGGAATTACCCGGTGCTGGGTGAGCGCCGAGTGCAGGTAGACGACGTGGGGCATGACCGTCGCGCCGAGGATGCCGACCGCGAGGAGCACCGAGTCCGTCCCCTCGAAGCTCGGCACGAGCCCGCCGACGAAGCCGCTCGTGTCCACGCCCGTCTGGAAGACGTTGTAGAGGAACCCGAGCAGGACGATGCCGAGGAAGGCGGCGATGGCCAGCTCGAACTTGCGATAGCCGCGGGCCTGCAGCGCGAGGATCCCGAACGCGACGATCGCCGTGATGAAGCCCGACCACAGCGGCGGGACGCCGAACAGCAGGTTGAGCGCGATGGCCGCGCCCACGAACTCCGCCAGGTCGGTGGCGATGGCGATCGCCTCGGCCTGGATCCACAGCCCCCAGGTCACCGGGCGGGGGAAGTTGTCCCGGCACAGCTCGGGCAGCGAGCGGCCCGTCGCGACGCCGACCTTGGCCGACAGGTACTGGATGAGCATGGCCATCAGGTTCGCGGCGAGGATCACCCAAACGAGCAGGAAGCCGTACTTGGCGCCGCCCGAGATGTTCGTGGCGAAGTTGCCCGGGTCGATGTAGGCGACCGCGGCGACGAAGGCCGGGCCGAGCAGGGCGAGCCGGCCGCGGATGCGCCCCCGCGCGCGGATGGCGGCGAGCGGGCTGAGCGGGGGCGTGACGACGCCGACGCCCTCGGTGGTCGGCGTGAGGATGGGCGGCGGCGGGGTCATCGCGCCACCCGCATGGAGGCGGCCAGCGCGCCGCCGAAGGCGTGGACGCCCTCGCCGAAGCGCACGAACAGCGGTCCGCCGAACGGCTGGCGATCGACCACCTCGAAGCGGTCGCCGGGCGCGATCCCGCGCTCGGTCAGGTAGCGGAGCATGGCCGGATCGGAGTCCGACACGCGGACGAAGCAGCCGACCGCCCCGGCCTCGAGCGCGTCGAGCGGCTCCGTCGCGTCCGCGGGCACGACGAGCTCGGGTGACGGGATCGGGTCGCCGTGGGGATCGGTGTCGGGCTCGCCGAGCTTGGCGGCGATGAGCGCCTCGAGCTCCTCGGAGAGGACGTGCTCGAGCACCTCGGCCTCCGCGTGGACCCGGTCCCAGCCCATGCCGAGCTCCTGCACGAGGTAGAGCTCGAGCAGGCGGTGGTGCCGGATGACCTCGAGCGCCACGCGCGTGCCGTGCGCGGTGAGGGCGACGCCCTTGTAGGGCGAGTGGGCGACGAGGCCGAGCTCGCCGAGCCGCTTGAGCATCGCCGAGGCGGACCCCGGCGTCACCCCGAGGCGCTCGGCCACCGCGGTGGTGGAGACGGATCCCTCGGCCTCCAGGGCGAGGGCGTACACCGTCTTGGCGTAGTCCTCGACTGCGCTTGAGGTGCTGCGAGTTTCCGTTTGGAGCTCCATCGCGAGCGAGAGTATGGCACACCAAACTCTGCGCTCGCCTACGATGCGGCAGCCGTGCGCGCCGTCCAGATCTCCGAGCTCTCCGGGCCCGACGCCCTGCGGGTCGTCGACGTCGACGAGCCGGAGGCGTCGCACCCCCTCACGCCCGGCGAGGGTGTGGTCATCGACGTCCGGGCCGCCGGGGTCGCCTTCCCCGACGTACTGCAGACCCGCGGCCTCTACCAGTACAAGCCCGACCCGCCGTTCGTGCCCGGCGCGGAGGTGGCCGGGATCGTGCGCTCCGCCCCGCCGGCGTCCGGGCTGGCCCCGGGCGACCGGGTGGCCGGGGTGACGATGCTCGGGGGCATGGCCGAGGTCGCCGTCGCGCCATCGTTCATGACCTTCCGCCTGCCCGACGCGCTCGGCTGGGCCGAGGGCGCCGCGCTCCTGTTCAACTACCACACCGCGCACTTCTCGCTCGCCCGGCGCGGGCGCCTGGCCGCCGGCGAGCGGGTGCTCGTCCACGGCGCCGCCGGCGGGGTGGGTACGGCCTCGATCCAGGTGGCCAAGGCGCTCGGCGCCGAGGTGGTGGCCGTCGTCTCCAGCGAGCCCAAGGCGGAGGTCGCCCGCCGGGCGGGAGCCGATCACGTCCTGCTCACCGACGCCGCGGACGGCTGGCTCGCGGGCGCCAAGGCGCTCGGCGGGATCGACGTGGTGCTCGACCCGGTCGGCGGTGATCGCTTCACGGACTCGCTGCGCTCCCTGCGCGAGGAGGGTCGCCTCGTCGTGGTCGGCTTCACCGGCGGCTCGATCCCCGAGGTCAAGGTCAACCGGCTGCTCCTGCGCAACACCGAGGTGGTCGGCGCGGGCTGGGGCGCCTTCGTCATGCCCCGTCCCGAGGTCGCGCGGGCCACGGGCGAGGCGCTCGACGCGATGATCGCCGACGGCTTCGTCCGCCCCGTGGTCGGCGCGCGCTTCGCCCTGGAGGAGGGGCCCGACGCGTTCCGGCTCATCGACGAGCGAGGCGCGACGGGCAAGGTCGTGCTCGAGGTGGCGGCGCACCCGTCCTGAGCCGGGCGCCCGCGGTGGGCGCGCCCTCGTTCCATCGGTCGTGGAAGGTAGGGTGCTGACGATGCGGCGGAAGACGAGCGTGGCGACCCGGATGCGGCGACCCCGGGTCACCGGTGGGGGAGCCTGAGCTGGTCCTCGCCGCCCACGCCGCATGGATGGACTGGCTGCGACCCGAGGGAGCGGACCGCAAGTGGGCGCTCCTGGGCGCCATGGCGCCCGACCTCCCGGCCGTCGCCGCGGGAGGGGTCGAGCTGGCTCGCGGCGGCTCGCCGGAGGCGCTCGCCGAGCGGATCTACCGGCGCCGGCCCTGGCCGGCGGTCCACCGGGTCGCCCACTCGCTCTGGCCGCTGCTCACGCTGATCGCGACGGAGCGCGGAGACCCTCGCCGCCGGCGGTTCGCCGAGGGCTACCTCAGCCACCTGGCGATCGACTACCTGACCCACCACGACGACGCCTGGCCGCCGCTGTGGCCCTTGAGCGGATGGCGGTGGCGCGCGCCCGTCTCCTACTGGCAGACCGAGCACCACGCTCCCGCCGTCCGGCTGATCGAGATGCTCCCCGCCTTCGGGTGGGTCGACCGCCGTCCCGCGACGTCGGCGGCCATGCTCGCCGCCGTCGCCGCGGCGCACTGGCCGGCGCGTCCGAGCGTCGCGGCTTAGCCGTTCGCCTCGGCGGCGGCGGAGCGGGGAGGGCCGAGCGTGACGGGCTGGGAGTGAATCGCCCGCAGCCGGACCTCACGCCAGGACACGCCCTCCTTGACGAGGGCGGGGCCGCCCATGATCACCGCCGTCGCCACCTCCACCGCCTGCAGGACGATCCCGTAGCCGAGCGCGTCCGCCGCCCCGACCCCGTAGCCGCCGACGAGCACGGCCACGCACGCGGCCTGGAAGACACCCACGTTGGAGGGCGTGAGCGGGAGCACCGCGGTGACGTTGACCGCGAAGAGGACCGCCGCGGCCGCCGCGAGCCCTGCTCCCTGATCGTCGAGCCCGAGGGCGAGCAGCAGCGCCACGCAGGCCAGCCACTGCAGCGCCCACGCCGCGAGCTGCGCGCTCGCGGCGGTGAGCATGAGGCCGGGCCGGCGGAAGACGGCCAGGCC
>CALMNS010000223.1:4405-7321 GCA_937871635.1 uncultured Solirubrobacter sp. | reverse complement strand
GTCGCGCACGTCGTGGACCACGACGTCGCCGCCGCAGGCCGCGATGGTGCGGGCGGTGGCCGCGCCGATGCCGCCGGCGGCGCCGGTCACGAGGGCCACGCGGTCGCTGAAGTCGATCATGGGTTCTCCTGTCGGTTGACGGCTCGGTGGCGCGCGAGGGCCTCGCTGAGGTGAAGCGTCCGCTCCATCTCGTTGCGGACGATCGAGAGCCCCTCGTCCACGCCCATCCCCGGCTTGGCGAGCAGCTGGTCGGCGTGTGCACCCATCGCGACGTGCACGCTCACCTGGGCCGAGCGCTCGGTCTCGCAGCACGAGCCGCCGACGTGCGCCACGACCCCGTGCGCGGAGCAGTCGGCGACCGCGTCGACGACGTGGTGCACGGATCCGAGGTCGGGCGCCTTGATCTGGACGACGTCGGCGGCCCCGGCCCGGTTGAAGGCGCGGATGTCCTGCACCGTGTTGGCCCACTCGTCGGCGACGATGGCGACCCGCTCGGACCGCTCGGCGAGGAGGGCGCGCAGCGCCGCCAGGGCGCGGATCTGCCCCTCGCGCGAGCCGGCGTCGACCGGGTGCTCGACGCGGAGCCGGAACGGCGCGGCCGCCCGCCCCATCGCGGCGAGGACGCCGGCCACCCGGGCCAGGTCGCCGCCGGCGGCGGAACCCAGCAGGCCGTAGACGTCGAAGTGCAGGATCGGCGCGTAGGCCGCCGACGTCCGGAGCCGCTCGACACGCTCGCGCACCCACCGGACGTAGTCGACGAGGGCGCGGCCGTCCTCGCCGACGAGCGACGGGTCGTTGATCAGCCCGTGCGGGAGCGAGTCGACCCGCTTCATGATCATCTTGTCGACGTTGGACCGGCGCTCCTCGCCGGTCTGGGCCAGGACGGGGAGGCGCTCGAGCGGCCCCGCGAGTCCCCACTCGGACTGCACGGCGTCGGCCATGGTGCAGCCGGAGCGATGGGCCGCCGCGTCGAGCAGCGCCTGCGAGAGGCCGTAGCTCGCCGCCGTCCCGAACCCCTCGACGCCTCCGGTGAGCTCGTCGAGCAGGCCGGCAGTCGGGCGGAACGCGGTCACCGGGCGGCCACGGAGCAGCGGCGCGACCCGCTCGGCGAGGACGCCGGCGAGCGCCTCGGCTCGCAGGCGCGGCTCGCGACCCCCGACGCCGCTGTACTGGACGCTCACGCAGTCGCCGTGGGCGACGTACCCGTCGCTGAGCACGAGCAGGACCGAGACGGCGGCCGCGGGCTCCCGGATCGTCTCGAACCCCGGCGTCACGGGGGCGCCGGGGTAGGCGAGGCCGTCGCGCGGCGCGCCGCCCCGGATGGCCGCCTGGTCGTCGGCGAAGTAGCCGCCGGTCGCCGGGACGGCCAGGACCTCGGCGATCGAGACCGCTCGCATGGGCCGCAGTCAACCAAGAGTCGATCGCCATCGGTGCGAGGCACCCGCGGCGGTCGGCTGACCGCGTCCCCTGCGGGGCCAGCGAGGTGACGGCCCTCGCTGACGGTTTCCTGCGCCCGTGTCTTGAGGCTCGGAAGAATGGTAGATTCGCAAAATGGACCAGGTGTCCATTCCTGCGCATGGCGGAGAGCGGGCGACGGCGACCGGCGCGTCCGGGACGGCCAAGGCGCTCGTCAAGGGCTTGACGCTCGTCGACCTCGTCGCGGCCGCGGACGGTCCCGTGCGGCTCGGCGAGCTGGTGACCGCCAGCGGGCTGCCGCGACCGACGGCGTTGCGGCTGCTCGACGTCCTGCTCGAGCAGCGGGTCCTGGAGACCGCGGACGACGGGTCCTATGCGCTCGGTCCGCGCCTCGCCGTATGGGGGCAGCGCTACCTCGACGGCCTCGACGTACGCGCCCACGCGGAGGACCTGATGGCCGCGCTGGCCGAGCAGACCCGCGAGACCTGCTTCCTGGGGATACGCGACGAGCGCAGCGTCCTGTACCTCGCCAAGGCGGACTCGCCGCAGGCGGTCCGGCCGGCTGCCCGGGTGGGCACCCGCAACCCGCTCCACAGCACCGGCATCGGCAAGGCGCTGCTCGCGTTCGGGCCGCCGGAGGAGGCCCTCGAATACGCGGACGGGCCCCTCGAGGTCAAGACGCCCAACACGATCGTGGAGCCTCAGCGGCTCGCCGAGGAGCTGGAGGCCACCCGCGCGCGCGGCTACGCGATCGACGACGTGGAGAACGAGGACGGCGTCCGCTGCGTGGCGGCGCCGATCCGCGATCACGCCGGCGACGTGATCGCCGCGCTCTCCGTGTCGGCGCCGGCCTACCGGTTCGCGCTCGAGGACCTGCCCGCGCTGGCACCCGAGGTCCTGGCCGTCGCGCTCGAGATCGCGTCTCGCATCGGCTACCGGGAGCCCGCGGCGTGACGGGCTCGGCTTCGAACAGATCCGGCACGGGGGAGGCGCAGATGGCGGAGGAGTCGTGGCGAGGCAGGGTGGGTCGCCTGCAGAACGCGGAGATCGAGGCGTTCCTGGCCGAGCCGCACATCGCCAGGCTGGCGTGCCTGGACACGGAGGGCTGGCCGTACATCGTGCCGTGCTGGCACGAGTGGGACGGCGACTCCTTCTGGGTCGTGCCGCGGGAGAAGTCCGCCTGGGCGCGTCACCTCCAGCACGACTCGCGCTGTGCCCTCACAGTCGACGAGGCGGGGCGGCAGCGCAAGGTGATCGCGCAGTGCAGGGCCGAGCTGGTCGAGGAGCCCAACGTCGGCGGCCGGTGGGTCGCGGTCGCCGAGCGCATGAGCGTGCGCTACCTCGGAGAGAACGGGCCCAAGTACCTCGAGCCCACGCTCGACAAGCCGCGCTGGCTGTACCGGCTCGAGCCGATCAAGGTGCAGACGTGGCAGGGCCAGGATTGGGCGGGTCGCTACAAGTGACCCGCGGCGAGGCGCCCACCGCTCCGGTCACGCCCGC
>CALMNS010000223.1:0-4305 GCA_937871635.1 uncultured Solirubrobacter sp. | reverse complement strand
GCACGACGGCGTGGACGTGGTCGACCTGGCCCGCGAGCTGATCCGGGCCCCGAGCCCGAATCCGCCCGGTGACGAGCGCGCGGTGGCGGCCGTGGTCGTCGATGCCGCGCGGGCGCTCGGGCTTCCCCCGGCGCAGCGGATCTCGCGCGAGGCCCACCGGCCGAATCTCCTCATCCCGCTGGACTTCGGCCCCGGTGGTCGCCACCTCGTGCTGTCGGGCCACCTGGACACGAAGCCGGTCGGCGACGGGCGCTGGACCGCCGACCCGCTGGGCGGCGAGGTCGACGGCGACCGCCTGTACGGCCTGGGGTCGGCCGACATGAAGGCGGGCCTGGCGGCGATCCTCGCCGCCGCCGCACGCCTCGCGCGGGACGCGCCCACGGCCGGGAGGCTCAGCCTGCTCTTCACGGCCGACGAGGAGGACGGCGCCGCGTTCGGCGCTCGCCACGTCGCCGCAACGGTCCCGCTCGGGGCGGACGGCGTCGTCATCGCCGAGCCCGGGGGCATCGACGACGACTTCGACCGCCTGCACGTCGTGAGCCGCGGGATCGCGCGCATGCGCCTCGTCGCCGGCGCGAACCAGGGCCACTCGAGCCTCGCGGACGAGCTCGGCTACCGCAGCGCCGGCGTCGACGCCGCGCGCGTCGTCGTGGCCGTCGAGGACGACCTCGAGCTCGCCGCGCCGCCCAACGACCTCGGGCTCCGCGGATGGCACGCGACGGTCAACACCGGGCTCGCCTATCGGGGCGGCGTCGGCTACGGCGTGCTGCCGGGCCGGATCGCGGTCGACACCGAGGTTCGGCTGCTGCCCGGCATGGCCCGCGCCGCCGTGGCAGACGCCTTCGATCGCGTGGTGCGCGCGGTCGCCGGCAGGACCGGCGCGGACCTCGAGCTCGCGTTCGATGAGCCGCCGAACGACTGGCTGCCCGCGACGCTCGTGGCGCCGGAGCACCCGCTCGTCGCGGCGGCCGGGCAGGCGTGCGAGACGGTGCTCGGCCGCATCCCGCCGCCGGCGGTGTTCCCGGGCACCACGGACGCCACCTGGTTCGCAGAGCTGCTGGGCGCGGCGACCCTGCCGGCGCTCGGACCCGGACTGCTGCGTCGCGCGCACGCGGCCGACGAGTGGGTGTCGGTGGACGCGGTGCGCCTCGCGGTCGACCTCTTCGCCGAGACCGCCCGCCGGTTCTGCCGAGAGGCCGCCACCACGGAGGCCGGAGGATGAGCAGCGCCGTCGCAACCGGACGTGAGGGCGGAAGGGCCGCGCGGCTCGCCGGGGGCCTGGCACCGGTGGCCGGCGTGCTCGCGGTGCTGGCGATCGCGGCGGTGACGACCCCGGACCTCTACGAGCGCAACAACCTCACGCTGATCCTGTTCCTGGCCGGGCTGATCGGCATCACGGCGGTCGGGCAGACGATCGTCCTGCTGACCGGCGGCATCGACCTCTCGATCGGCGCGGTGATCGGCCTGACGACGGTGATCGTCGCCACGCAGACCGACGGCCGCGGCTCGGCGCTGCCGGGCGCGATCACCCTCGCGCTGCTGGCCGGCCTGGCGATCGGCCTGGCCAACGCGGGCCTCGTGCTGCTGCGCGACGTGCCCCCGTTCGTCGCCACCTTCGCCACCTTCGTGCTCGTCCAGGGCGCGATCACGGCATGGACGCGCGGCGCGCCGTCCGGCGACATCCCGGACGCGCTCGCCCCGATCGGCGCCGACCGGCTCGCCGGGATCCCGGTCCCGCTCTGGCTGTTCGCCGGGCTGGCGGGGATCGCCGCCGTCGTCCTCAGCCGCACGACCGTCGGGCGCCGCCTGTACGCGACGGGCGCCAATCGCCGGGCGGCGTCGCTGTCGGGCATCCGCACCGGCCGCGTGATCGCCGGCGCCTACGTCGTCTCGGCGCTGCTCGCCGTGTTCGCCGGGCTGGTCGACGCCGCGTACATCGGTCACGTCGACGCGCAGCTCTCACGGAGCCTGAACCTGGACTCGGTGGCGGCCGCCGTGATCGGCGGCGTCGCCCTCACCGGCGGCCGCGGCCACATCGGCCAGACGGCCGCCGGCGTGGCGCTGCTGGCGGTCCTGCTCGTCTGGATGCTGCAGCTCGGGGCGGGGGTCGGCGGCCAGCTGACCGTCGAAGGCGCGGCCATCCTGCTCGCCGCCTGGCTCCAGCATCGCGTCCCTTCCGGCCGTACCAATCGATAGAGGAGAGATTGACCATGATCGATCGACCACGTCTCGCGCCCACGCTCGCGCTGCTCGCGGCGATCCCGCTGCTGGCCTCCGGGTGCGGCGGCGAGCGCGAGGAGAGCGCGTCCTCCGGCGGCGCCGGCCCGTGTGCGGAGAACTCGCAGGCCAAGCAGCGCTACGACAAGTCGTGGCAGTCCGCGCAGCGGCAGCTCGGGCTCTCCGGCCTGAAGCCGCCGGACCTCAGGCTCTGCGACGTCGACACGAGCAAGTTCAAGAAGTCGGCCGAGGACGGGCGATACCGCGTGGCGTTCGCGGCGCAGGGACCGACGAACTCGTGGGCGCTCGAGAACGAGGAGGCCTTCAAGTACCACGCCAAGCAGCGCAACACCGAGGTGCTGTACGCCTCCGCCAACGGCGACGCCACCAAGCAGGTGGACAACATCCAGCAGCTCGCCTCCCAGGACCCCGACGCGATGGTCGTCGTCCCGATGGGGCCGGGCATCAAGGGCCAGGTGGCGGCCGCGGCGAGGCAGGACATCCCGGTCGTCCTGTGCGCGGGGCGCCTGGAGGGGGACTCCGGGGCGATCTCGACCGTCGCGCGCTCCTACGAGCTCCAGGCCACGCTGTGGGCGGAGTGGCTGGTCAAGCAGCTCGACGGCGAGGGCCGCGTGGCGATGCTGTCGGGGATCGCGGGCGTTCCGACCGCCGAGTACCAGAAGGCCGCCGCCGAGAAGGTGTTCGCCCAGCATCCCGGGATCGAGATCGTGAGCAAGGAGTACACCGACTGGTCGCCGACGAAGGCGAAGACCGTGGCCTCGACGCTGGTCTCGAAGAACCTCGACGGCATCTGGTCGGACTCGGGCATCAGCGACCTCGGCGTGGTCGAGGCCTACCAGAGCGCGGACGAGCCGATCCCGCCGATGACCGGCGACTCCTCGAACGCCTTCCTCAAGGCGGTCGACGGCAAGGACGTCGAGTTCGCGCTGTCCGCGTTCCCGCCGGAGCAGAGCACCCAATGCCTCGACGTGGCGCTCGACGCCCTCGCCGGCAAGAAGGTGCCGAACGTGGTCAACGTCGAGTCCGCCGCCTTCACCCACGAGCAGATCGACGAGTACATCCGCAAGGACTGCAGCGACGATCTCTGGATCCCGACGAGCCTGCCGCCGGCGCTCCTGAAGAAGCTCAAGCTCTGCTGACCGTGACGGCGCCCTCGTCAGACGCCGTCCTGGAGGCCCGTGGTCTGTCCAAGGCCTTCCCTGGCGTGCGCGCGCTCGACGGCGTGGATCTCGTCTGCCGTCCCGGGCGCGTCCACGCCCTGGTGGGCGAGAACGGGGCCGGGAAGTCGACCCTCGTCCGGATCCTCACCGGCAACATGGAGCCGGACGGAGGCGAGATCCGGGTCGACGGCGCACCGGTGGAGCTGCGCGACCCCCGGCAGGCGCTCGCCTGCGGGATCACCGCGGTCTTCCAGGAGCTCACGGTGCTGCCCGCCATGTCCGTCCTCGACAACGTGATGCTCGGTCAGGAGCGCAGCCGCCGAGGGCGCCTCGACCGCTCCGAGCAGCGCAGCGTGGCCCGCGCCGCCCTGGCGCGGGTCGGGCTCGGGGAGCTGGACGTCGATGCGCCGGCGGAGAGCCTCACGCTGGCCAACCAGCAGCTCGTCGAGATCGCCCGGGCGCTCGTCCGCGAGACCCGGGTGCTGATCCTCGACGAGCCCACGGCGGTGCTGGCCGGCGAGAAGCTGCAGGCGATCTTCGACGCCGTGGGCGCGCTCACCGCGCATGGCGTCGCGGTCGTCTACATCAGCCATCGCCTGGAGGAGATCGCCGCGCTGGCGGACGAGGTCAGCGTGCTCCGTGACGGCCGGCTCGTCTCGAGCGGTCCGAGCGGCGAGTACGACGTCGCGCGCCTCGTGCGCGAGATGGTGGGTCGCGACGTCGACACCGTCTTCCCCGAGCCGTCGCCGTTCGGCGCCGACGTCGCCCTGCGCGCGCGTGGCCTGGTGTCGGCGGGGCGTGCGAACGGCAAGGGCCTCGACCTCGAGGTCCGCAAGGGCGAGATCGTCGCGGTGGCCGGCATGCTCGGCTCGGGCCGCAGCCGCCTCCTGCGGACCCTGGCCGGCGT
>CALMNS010000222.1 GCA_937871635.1 uncultured Solirubrobacter sp. | reverse complement strand
GTGCGGGCCAGGGCGACCGCCTCCCCCCGCGGCCCGCCGAGCTCGGCGGCCAGGCGGTCGACGGAGGGCAGGTCGCGAAGCGCTGGGGGCACCCGGGTGAAGGTACCCTCCGCCCATGGCTCTCGAAGACGCAGAGACCGGCGACATCTCCGTCGCGCCGATCGTCGGCCCCGACGACCCCCGCCGCTTCACGGACTCCGGGATCGAGGTCAAGACGCTCTACACCGAGGAGGACCTGCGCCCGGACCTCGTCGAGGAGCTGGGCCGCCCCGGCGAGCCGCCGTTCACCCGCGGCGTCCACGCCGAGATGTACCGCAAGCGGCTGTGGACGATGCGCCAGTACGCGGGCTACGCGAGCGCCAAGGAGTCCAACGAGCGCTACAAGTACCTGCTCGAGCACGGGTCCACCGGCCTGTCCATGGCCTTCGACCTCCCGACCCAGCTCGGCCTGGACTCCGACGACCCGATGTGCCTCGGCGAGGTCGGCCGGACCGGGGTCGCGATCGACACGATCGACGACATGCGCACCGCCTTCGAGGGCATCCCGCTCGACGAGGTCTCGACCTCGATGACGATCAACGCGCCCGCCGCGTGCCTGTTGCTCCTCTACCAGCTCGTCGGGGAGGAGCAGGGCGTCGAGCCGGCCCAGCTGCGCGGGACGACCCAGAACGACATCCTCAAGGAGTACATCGCCCGCGGGAACTACATCTACCCGCCGGCGCCGTCCATGCGGCTCACCACGGACCTGTTCGCCTACTGCCGCGAGCACGTGCCAAGGTGGAACACGGTGTCGATCTCGGGCTACCACTTCCGCGAGAAGGGGAGCTCCGCGGTCCAGGAGGTCGCCTTCACGCTGGCCAACGGGATGGCCTACGTGCAGGCCGCGCTCGACGCCGGCCTCGCGGTCGACGACTTCGCCCCGCGCCTCGCGTTCTTCTTCAACGGCCACAACAACGTCTTCCAGGAGGTGGCGAAGTTCCGCGCCGCCCGGCGGATGTGGGCCGAGCTCATGACGGAGCGCTTCGGCGCCCAGGACCCCAACTCGATCAAGATCCGCTTCCACACGCAGACGGGCGGGGTGACCCTCACAGCGCAGCAGGCGGTCAACAACATCGTCCGCGTGGCGCTCCAGGGCTTCGCGGCCGTCTGCGGCGGCACGCAGTCGCTGCACACCAACGGCTACGACGAGGCGCTCGCCCTCCCCTCCGAGCGCGCCGCCAAGATCGCGCTGCGCACGCAGCAGATCATCGCCCACGAGTCCGGCGCCACCGACACGGTGGACCCGTTCGCGGGCTCCTACTACGTCGAGGCGCTCACGGACGAGATCGAGTCGCGGGCGCGGACGCTGATCGACCGCATCGACGGGATGGGCGGCTCGGTGGAGGCGATCGCGTACATGACCTCGGAGATCGACGAGTCCGCTTGGGGCTACCAGGAGCGCTACCGGACAGGACAGGACATCGTCGTCGGGGTCAACAAGTACGTCGAAGGGGAGCTCGAGGTCGAGGACATCCTGCGCGTCGATCCCGAGTCCGAGCGCGCGCAGCTCGACCGCCTCGCGGCGTTCAAGGCGGACCGCGACCCGGAGCTCGTGGAGCGCCGCCTCGGCGAGGTCCGCGCCGCCGCCGAGGGCACGGAGAACCTGCTCCCCGTCCTGCGCGAGGCGCTGCGCGACCGCTGCTCGCTCGGCGAGGTGTGCGGCGCGATGCGCGACGTGTTCGGGCGCTATCAGCCCGCGGCGTGATGCGGCTCGGGCGGCCGAGCCATCCGGCAGACCCGCGGCGCAGTCCCATGCCCGCCGTCCACCGCATCACCCGCCTCGGGCTGGTCAACGCCTACCTCGTGGAGGAGGACGACGGGCTGACGCTCGTCGACACCCTCGTGCCGGGCCGCGCGGACGCGCTGCTCGAGGCCGCCCGGGGGCTGGGCCGGCCGATCACCCGGATCGCCATCACCCACGGGCACGTCGACCACGTCGGCTCGCTCGACGACCTCCGCGCCCGCCTGCCCGACGCCGAGGTGGCCATCGGCGCCCGCGAGGCCCGGCTGCTGGCCGGGGACCTCTCGCGCGACCCGTCCGAGCCGGCCGCCCCGCGGTCGTTCAACTTCCCGACGCTCAAGACGACCCCGGACCGCCGGGTGGGCCCCGGGGACCGGATCGGCTCGCTCGAGGTCCACGCCGCGCCGGGCCACTCGCCCGGGCAGATCGCCTTCCTCGACCCGCGCGACCGCACGCTCTACTGCGGCGACGCGCTGCACTCCTTCGGCGGCGAGCTGCACGTGACCGACCGCGGCACGCTGCGCTTCCCGTTCCCGAGCGTGGTGGTCTTCGACCCCGCCGCCGCCCGCCGGACGGGTCGCGAGCTCGCCGCCCT
>CALMNS010000221.1 GCA_937871635.1 uncultured Solirubrobacter sp. | reverse complement strand
AGCCTGTACTGGGCGGCCGGCGGGCTGGTGGGCGGCGAGACGCTCGGCGTCGAGATCGACCGGCTCGCACGCGAGCGCGACCCGTCGTTCGTCGCCGGACTGTGGACGGCCTTCGCGCTGAAGGCGGCCGCCGCCCTGCTCGCGCTCGCGCTCGTCGAGCCCTGGGGCCGGCGCCTGCCGCGCCGGCCGCTGCTCGGGCTCGGGACCGCCGCGGGCATCGGGATCACGCTCTACGCCGTCGCGAACCTCGTCCAGCACGCCCTGATGGCCGTCGGGGTCGTGGGCACGCCTGACGCGCTCGGGACGCGCGCCGTGCGGTGGCACCTGGCGCTGTGGGATCCCGTCTGGCTCGTCGGCGGGGTGCTCTTCCTGCTCGCCACGAGGTCCGCCGCACGAGCTCGGCCGCGCGCCGCGAACGGCGCTCGATGACGCGTTCAGGCTCCAGGCCGAAGGGCCTGCTCGCGTCACGCGCCCGGACCGGTGCACCCCGGCAAGCCGGGAGGTCCGCCGTGGGCCTGCGGATAGGCGCCCCGAGTCAGTGCGCGGTCCGGGTCACCTGGTAGCGCGGCGGTCGGCGGTCTTCGAGCCCCGGACACGGGACGCGCCGGGACGCGTACAGCGTCCGGGCGTCGACGACCATCGACGCAAGACACGGCGGTGCCACCATCCGGGTCGTCGCGCCCCCGCGGATAAGCCGGCTCCTGAGCTCGGACCCGGAGCCTGCCTGGGTCTCGCGGACCCTGGCCACGTAGTGCAGTCGACCGGCCGCGAACGACGGCGACTGCAGCCGGACGGTCGGGTCGGTGCTGCATCCGCGGCTCACGCCTTGCGGCTTTGCCGTACCGAGACGCCCGATGTCCTCCAACCAGAGCTCGGACGTGACGGGGTCGTACTTGAAGTCGACGCCCGGGCTGCGGCATTCCTGACCGATCGTGTCCCAGACGTAGGCAAGGCGTCGTCCGAAGAGCTCGATTGCGACCGGGCCGAGGTTGTCCCCGGACAGCTCGTCGTAGTGAAGCTTCCCGCCTCGCGCGCGCATCGTCCGCCCGGTCCCGTCGAGCGTCCGCACCAGGACCCGCCCCGGTGTGGGGCGGCCGCGTCCCCGCTCCTCGCGACGGGCGAACGCCACGGTGTCGCGCCACACGCTCGGGAGGTACTCCGAGGCGCCAGGATCGCTGAGGTGCCGCAGCCGGCGCTCGGCGTGCTCACCGAGCCGATAGCGGAAGAGGTCGCAGCCTTGTCCAAGTCCATAGGCCGGCAGACGAGTCTGCACCTCACGGAAGCCGCCTCCCCTCGATGGCTCCACCCGACACCGCGAGTAGACGGCGACCACGTTCCCATCGACGTCGGGACCGAGGTCGACGTCGAAGGGCACGCTCCGGCCGGGGACCGGCAAGGTCGACACCGGACCGCCGCGGAGCGACGCCATCAAGCGGTATTCCCCACCAGCGGCATCCGGCGCGCTCCACGCTGCCCAACCGCGGTAGGCACTCAGCGACGTCGGACCCGCTTGATCGGACAGCACAGCGCCTTCGGCGCTCGCAACCGCCGGCATGGAGGTGCTCGAGGCGAGGAGCGCCGCGGCGGCCAGGAAGCCGCACGGCAGCCAGCGGATGAATCGAGACCTCACGGAGTCGACGGCATGGTTCAGCCGATCCCATGGAGGAGAGCCTCGAGATCGAGCGGCTCGACCGGCACGCGCGCGGGGTGCAGCTGCTCGCCCGGCCGGCGGACGTCTCGGGTCGCATAGCCGTCGGGGTGCGGGTCGGTGAACGTCCGCACGCAGCGGCCGGTCACGTCGACCACCCAGAGCTCCGGCACCCCCGCGGCGGCGTAGAGCGTGGGCTTGATCTCCGTGTCGGTGCCCAGCGAGGTGACGGCCACCTCGATCACGAGCAAGGCCGTGGTCGGATGCACCACATCGTCGTGATCGGCGGCGAGGACGAGGAGGTCCGGCTCGGGCAGGGAGGTCGGGTCTGGGACGAGGATGGGCGCCTCTATGCGGACCTTGCAAGCGCCTGCGGCGTGTGCGGGGCTGAGCCAGCGATTCAGCCGCGCCTTGACCGCTTCATGCTGCGGGGACTTCGGGCTCACGCGGGTCAGGACCCCGTGCAGGAGCTCGACCGGCTCGTCCTCGGAGAGGATCCCGGCTTGCACCATGGCCAAGACCTCGTCCGCGGTGAGACCGCGGACCGCGCGATCGGCCAGCGAGAACGCCATGGACCGGATGGTAGGGGCGCCGGCCACGTCACTCGACCAGCCGGACCTTGACTCCGCCACCGGCCGTCCCCTCCCCCGCGCCGCCCATCAGCCCCAGGATCCGCGCGACGTAGCCGCGGGTCTCCGGGTAGGGCGGCACGCACCCGCAGCGGGCGACGGGCGCCGGGCCGGCGTTGTAGGCGGCGAGGGCGAGGGGGACGGCGGCGAACCGCCGGAGCAGATCGTGCATGTGGTGCGCCTGGGCGTCAATCGATGCCTCCGGATCGAACGGGTTCTCCAGGCCGTAGGCCGCCGCGGTGCCGGGCATGAACTGGGCCAGGCCCTGCGCCCCGGCCGGGCTCCGCGCGAACGGGTTGAAGTTCGACTCGACGTAGATCTGCGCCGACAGCAGCGCCGCCGACACGTTCCAGCGCTGCGCCGCGCGGGCGATCGGGCGCGCGAAGCGCTCAGGCACGAAGTCCGGCACCGCGCTCCCCTGCCGCTCGCCGTCGCGCTCCCCGAGACTCGACGACGCGTTCAGCGTGTATCCGAAGTGCCACGGCTCCCACGCGTACCGCTGCTTGAAGTGGAACCGTTCGGCGTTGGCGGCGAGCCAGCCGTAGGCGGCGCGCGGCCCGAGGTCGAGCTCCGTCGCGAGCCGGTGCAGCGAACGGCCGGGGGGCGCGACCCACTTCGGATCGGGATGGGCGGCGAACAGCGCGGCCTGCTCGGCGTTCGTGCGGAAGGCGCTGGTGATGACCAGATCCACACCGGCCGCAGTTGCCGCTCGCTCCATGCGGTCGAAGGCGCGCGCGACGTCCGGGCGCATCGGCTTTCCCTGCCGGTAGGCGAGCGGTCCGCCGTACTCGTCGACGCCGGTGCCGCCCGGCCCGAGGGAGTCGGGCGGTGCGAGCTCGGCCTCGGCCGACGCCTCGACGTCGAGCGTCCGGCGCTCGGCGCCCCGGTCGACCTTCACCCGGCGGGTGATGTCGACGCGGACGCGGACCGGGGCGATCGTCCGCGCGTCCGGGAAGGTCACCCTCGCCGCCTCGGCGCCGTTGCGGCCCGCGGTGGACGTCGCCGCCTGCCGCCCGACGGCGAGGTACTCCTCCTTCTCCAGGTGTTGCGGGTTGGGACGGCGCCGCCGGTAGGCCGGCTCGAAGAGGCGCGGGTAGGCGGCGTGGAGCGCACGGGCGCCGGACAGCGCGGCGAGGTCGGCCTGTCGCTGCGCGAGCGAGCGTTCGCCGATGCCCTTCGCCACCGCCCCCAGGACGAACGCGCCGAGGAGGATCGCCGCCAGGGCGGCGACCACGAGGACGACGACCTGTCCCTCGTGTGCCCCCGCGCCCGCCGGGCGTCCCCGCGTGCACACGTCGGGTCGATCCCCCGCCATCACGCGAGAGCCCGGACGGCGTCGGTCACCGCGCCGCCGAGGGCGTGGGAGGTGGCGAGGGAGGAGGCGGCGATGAACCGCGCGGCGCCCCTCGGCACCGGGCGGCTGACCACCACGGGCGCCCGCACCTCGGCGAGACCCGCGAGGGCGACTTCGGTCAGGGCCTCGGTCGCGCCCGCGGGCGGGGCGACGACCACCAGGTCCTGCTCGTCGAGGAGCGGATCGAACGCGGTCGGTCGCGGACCGGCGAGCGCGCAGACGGCCGGAACGCCGGCCGCCGCCACCGCCCGGTGCAGGAGGGAGACGGCCGAGAGCGGCTCCGTCGGAAGCGGGAGCTGCACCGTCCGCCCGCAGGCGCTCGCCTCGATGCCGCGCGCCTTGAGCCGCTCGCTGAGCTTCCGGGTGGCGGGAGGCGCGACGCTCACCGGCTCGAGCGGGCGGTCGCCGCCGCTCCACTCGGCGATGAGGACCGCGCTTGCGCCGGCCCGGAGGCGCAGCTCGGTGCCCAGGAGG
>CALMNS010000220.1 GCA_937871635.1 uncultured Solirubrobacter sp. | reverse complement strand
CTCGTCCGCCGCGCGCTGGTCGCCAAGGAGGCGGCCGAGGAGAGCGGCGGGCGTGCGGACCCGCTCACCCGGGCGGTGGCCGACCTGCCCGCCCGGCTCGGGATGCACCTCGTGCGCTAAGCGACGACGGAGGGGACGTCGCGGTCGTGCTCGGCCTCGTCGGCGGTCTGGCGCCGGCGCCCGAAGAAGTCGCGCCCACCGGACCCCCGCCACGCGACGAGCAGGACGAGCCCGAGGACGAACAGCGCGATGGTGATCGTCAGCGGCGCTTGGATCCCCAGGTAGTAGGCGGTGTCCTCGAGTCCCCGCTCCGCGAGGTCCCAGATCGTCTTGCCGGCCAGGTAGGCGAAGACCAGGAACCCGATCGCCGGCAGCACGCCGGCGAGCAACGCGAGCCTCGGGTTGCCGGCGAAGCGCCGCCGGAAGAACACGACACAGGCCAGCGCGTTGATGCCGTAGTTCGCGCAGATCAGCAGCCCGAGCGTTCCCAGGCTCTCCTCGTAGAAGCTCTCGGAGAACACGGAGAAGATCACGTAGTAGACGAGCGCGAGCCCCCCGACGCCGATCGTCGCCACGTGGGGGGTCAGGAAGCGCTCGTGCACGCGCCCGAACGACGCGGGGTAGGCCCCGTGCCTCGCCATCGAGAGCACCGTCCGCGAGGACGGCAGGACGGTGGTCTGGGTGGAGGACAGCGCCGAGAGCGCGACGCCGAGCACGACGAGCTTGTCGAGCGGCGACGCAAAGACCTGACCCGAGATCAGGCCGAGGACGCCCTCGTCCTCCGTCTCGGCCAGCGCATCGGCGCCGAGCCAGGCCACCGAGGCGGTCGAGACCAGCAGGTAGATCCCGAGCAGCACGAGCGTCGAGACCACCGCGGCCTTGCCCGGGCTCGTGCTCGAGTTCGACGTCTCCTCGTTGACCGCCACCGCCGAGTCCCAGCCCCAGTAGGCGAACACGCCGAGCAGCAGGCCCGCGACGAGCGGCGACACGCCGTCGACGGCGAACGGCGAGAACCAGCTCGCCTCGGGCTTGACCGACGTCGCCCCGCCGTCGTCGGCGAGCACCTTGACCAGGACGACCACCGCGAACAGCAGCAACGAGACGATCTGGACCGTGAGCAGCGCGTACTGGGCCCGGGCGGAGATCTCCGTGCCGCGCACCGTCAGGAGCGTCGCGCCGATGATGTAGACGACCGCGAGGGCGGTCACGGCGGTCTGGGACCCCGCCCCGGCCTGCCAGCCGACGAACTCGAGCGAGTACAGGGCGGCCGTGTTGGCGAGCAGCCCGATGACGATGACGCCCGCCGTGAGGATCGCCCAGCCGGCCAGCCAGCCCGCCGTGGGCCCGAGCGCTCGGCTGGCCCAGGCGAAGGTGGTGCCGCAGTCGGGGTCGGCGCGGTTGAGGTAGTAGTAGGCCGACGCCACGAAGAGCATGGGGACGAAGGACAGGAGGATCACCGCGGGGAGCTGCTCGCCCACCTCGGCGGAGGTCAGGCCGAGGATCGCCGCCAGGCTGTAGGCCGGAGCCACGGAGGCCACGCCGATGGTCAGCGTCCCGAGGAACCCGAGCGCGCCCCGCTTCAAGCCGTGCTCCGACCGTTCCTGCACTCTGTCTCCTTTGGTCCGGTCCAAGTCGCGCGGGACCGTACCGCAGGCCCTCTAGTGTGGCGAGCCGATGCCACCGCTCGACGCCGCCGCCCCCGCCGTCGAGGTCCGCGGCCTCGTCCGCGAGTTCAAGGGCGGCATCCGCGCCGTCGACGGGCTCGACCTCGAGGTCCGGGGCGGGGAGATCTACGGCTTCCTCGGGCCGAACGGCGCCGGCAAGACGACGCTCGTCCGCATCCTCACCACGCTGCTGCGCCCGACGAGCGGCTCGGCCCGCGTCGCCGGCTACGACGTCGTCACGGACGCCGACCGCGTCCGCCGCTCGATCGGCGTCGCGCTCCAGGAGGCGGCGATCGACCCCCTGATGACCGGCCGCGAGCTGCTGCGGATGCAGGGCGCCCTGCACGCGCTGCGCGGCAGCGAGGCCAAGCGGCGCGCGTCGGAGCTGCTCGACCGGGTGGGGCTCACCACCGCCGGCGACCGGCGGGTGGGCGGCTACTCGGGCGGCATGCGGCGCCGCCTCGACCTGGCCCTCGCCCTCGTGCACCGGCCCGACGTGCTCTTCCTCGACGAGCCGACCACGGGCCTCGATCCCACGAGCCGGGCGGCGCTGTGGCGCGAGGTCCGCTCGCTCAACGACGAGGGCACGACCGTCTTCCTCACCACGCAGTACCTCGAGGAGGCCGAGCAGCTCGCCGACCGGGTCGGCATCATCGCCGGAGGCCGGCTCGAGGCGGAGGGAACGCCCGACGTGCTCAAGGCCCGCGTCGGGGAGCCGATGCTCATCGTCACCGTCGACGACCCCGCCGACGCCGACGCCGCCCGCGAGGCGCTGCGCGAGCTCGGCCGGGTCGAGCCGTGCGCTCCCGGCGGCACGCCCGAGCGCGTCGTGGTCCGCACGGTCCGCGGCAAGGAGGCGATCCCGCCGGCCATCCGCGCGCTCGACGAGCGCGGCGTGGCGGTCGCGTCGGTCGAGGTCGAGTCGCCGACGCTCGACGACGTCTTCGCGGCGGTGACCGGCTCGCGGCTCGAGGGCGCGGCCGAGCCCGAGAGCGCGGCCGCTTGAGCCTCGAGCCGCGCGTCATCGCCGCCCTCGGGCGGCGGGCGCTGTCCGTGCAGTTCCGCCGCGCGCAGCTGCTGATGCCGACCTTCGTCCTCCCGCTCATGCTGCTGGCGGTCATCGCCAGCGGGACGAGCTCGGCGCAGGACCTCGAGGGCTTCCCGGCGGTCGGCTCCTACCTGTCCTTCGTGCTGCCCGGGACGATCATCCAGGGCGCGCTGCTCGCCGGGCTGACCTCGGGGATCGCGCTCGCCTCAGACATCGAGTCGGGCTTCTTCGACCGGCTGCTCGCCGCGCCGGTCCGGCGGGTCTCGCTCGTCCTCGGGCGGCTGGCGGGAACGCTCGGGCTCTCCGTGCTCCAGACGGCGTTCTTCCTGCTCGTGGCGCTGCCCTTCGGCGCCCGCTACCCGGGCGGCGTAGCCGGGCTGGCGGGGACCGTCGTGCTCGCGGCGGTCACCGCGGTGGGGATCGGGGGGATCGCCGCGGCGATCGCCCTGCGGACGGGCTCGCTCTCGCTCATGCAGTCGATCTTCCCGTTCGTCTTCGTCCTGCTGTTCACGGCGCCCGCGTTCTTCCCGCGCGAGCTGCTCACCCCCGTCCTCGCCGACCTCGCGGTCTTCAACCCGCTTACCTACGTCGTCGAGGCCTCGCGGGGGCTCCTGGCCGGGGACGCGGAGCTCGGCTCGCCTATCGCGGGGCTCGGCGCGTCGCTCGGGCTGGCGATCGCCACCACCGCGCTCGCCGTGTTCGCCCTGGCCGAGCGGCTGCGGACCACGTAGCGCCATGGCGTCCGCCCCCGCCCTTCCCGCCGCCCCCGGCACGCTCGCGGTGATCGGCGTCCTGTGGCGGCGCTCGCTCAACGAGGTGGTGCGTGTGCGCGGTGCGCTGCTGCCCGCGACGGTCGCGCCCGTGGTCTTCCTGCTCGGGATGAGCGGGCAGTTCTCCCGGCTGACCGGCCTCGAGGGGTTCCCGACGGACTCCTACCTGTCCTGGATCGTCCCGCTCTCGTGCCTGCAGGCCGCCGGCTTCGCCGGCGCGGCCACCGGCGCGAACCTCGCGCGCGACATCGAGCAGGGCTGGTTCGACCGGCTGCTGGTCTCCCCCGTCCCGCGACCCGTGCTCGTCGCGGGACCGATCCTCGGCGCGATCACCCGCTGCCTGGTCCCGACCACCGTGGTCCTCGTCGTCGGCTTCCTGCTCGGCGCGGAGCTCACGGGCGGGCTGCTCGGGCTGCTCGCCCTCTACCTCGCGGCGACGGCGTTCTGCGCGGTCGCCGGGCTGTGGGGCGTCTTCATGGCGGTGATCTTCCGCACCCAGCAGGCCGGGCCGCTCATGCAGCAGGGCGTCTTCGTCGCCGTCTTCCTCTCCACCGCCTACACGCCGCAGGCGCTCCTGCGGGGCTGGCTCGAGGGCGCGGCGGCCTACAACCCGGTCACCTACGTGCTCGAGCTCGGGCGCCAGGCGACCGTCTCGGGCATCGAGCCGTCGCTCGCGAACACGTGGCCGGGCCTCGCGGCGCTGGGCGGGCTGCTCGCGTGCTTCGGCGCGCTGGCCATGCTCGGCCTGCGGCGGATGGGGGCTTAGAGGTCGACGGCGCGCCCGTCGGTGAAGCCGTCCTCGCCGACGATCTCGTCGAGGACCTCCGAGGGGACCGCGCGGTCGGTGGTGACGACCATGACGGCGCGGTCCTCGGTGCCGCCGCCGTCCTCGCGCAGCTGGCCGACGGCGGCCGAGGCGATGTTGATCCCGTGGTCGCCGAAGACCGTGCCGACGCGGCCGATCATCCCCGGGCGGTCGGAGTAGCGGAACAGGGCGACGTGCTCGGCGAGCTGGAGGTTGAAGCGCTCGCCCCACGCCTCGAGCAGGTGCGGGCGGTGCTGGCGGCCGACCGTCGTGCCGACCACGCGCGTGCGGACGTCGCCGGCCACCACGGTCACCCGCACGAGCTCGGCGAAGTCACGGATGCTCGCGCGCTTGGACTCGACGACCTCGATCCCGCGCTCGACCGCGACGGACGGGGCGTTGACGGCGTTGAGCTCCTCCTCGGTCTTGCCGTGCAGGAGGCCGAGCAGGACCTCGACGCTCAGCGGGCGGACGTCGCGCTCGGCGAGGCGGCCCAGGCACTCGATCTCCACCCGGTCGACGCTCGACCCCTCCACGAGGGCCATGGCCAGGCGGCCCAGCGAGCGGCTGAGGCCGAGGAACGGCCCGAGCACCTCGAGGTCCTCGGCGGCGACGGCCGGGACGTTGACGGCGGTCGTCACGCTCCCGCCGGTGAGCGCGGCGACGACCTGCTCGGCCGCCTGGTAGCCCGCGCGGTCGGTCGCTTCGGCGGTCGAGGCGCCGAGGTGCGGGGTGACCACCACGTTCGGGTACGCGAACAGCGGGTGGTCGGTGATCGGCTCGGAGCGGAAGACGTCGAGCGCGGCGCCGCCGACCTTGCCGGAGTCGAGCGCCGCCTGCAGGTCCTCGTCGACGATCAGCGGCCCGCGGGCCACGTTGAGGATTCGCACCCCGTCCTTGCACTTGGCCAGGGCCTCGGCGTCGAGCCAGCCCTCCGTCTCGGGCGTCTTGGGCAGGTGGAGGGTGAGGAAGTCCGCCTCGGCGTAGACCGCGTCGGAGCTCTCGGCGCCCTCGACGCCGAGCTCGGCGAACCGCTGGCTGCCGACGAAGGGGTCGAAGGCGACCACCCGCATCCCGAAGCCCTTGGCGCGCTGGGCGACGAGCTGGCCGATCCGCCCGAAGCCGAGGATCCCCAGCGTCTTGTCCATCAGCTCGACGCCCGAGTACCTCGAGCGGTCCCAGCGGCCCGCCTTGAGCGACGCGTCGGCCTGCGGCACGTTGCGGGCGAGGGCGAGCAGCAGCGCGAGGGTGTGCTCGGCGGCGGTCACCACGTTCGACTGGGGCGCGTTGGCGACGATGATCCCGCGCTTGGTGGCGGCGGGGACGTCGACGTTGTCGACCCCGACTCCCGCGCGGCCGATCGCCTTCAGGCGCGTGGCGTGTGACAGGACGTCGGCGGTCAGCTTCGACGCCGAGCGGATGAGGATCCCGTCGTAGCCGCCGATCGCGGCCTCGAGGTCGCCGTCGGGCCAGTCCGTGATCACGTCGACGTCGAAGTGCTCCCGCAGGAGCTCGACGCCGGACGCGCCGATCTTCTCCGCCACGAGGACCTTCGGGCGGCCGCTCACGCGCGCTCCACCACCCAGTCGACACACGCGGTGAGCGCCTCCACGTCGGCCGGCTCGATGGCCGGGAACATCGCCACCCGGAGCTGGTTGCGACCCAGCTTGCGGTAGGGCTCGACGTCGACGATCCCGTTGGCGCGCAGCGTGGCGGCGACCTGCGCCGCGTCCACCGCGGCGTCGAAGTCGATCGTCCCGACTACGAGCGAGCGCTTGGCCGGGTCGGCGACGAAGGGGGTGGCGAACGCGGACGCCTCCGCCCAGCCGTAGAGCGCACGGGAGGAGGCCGTCGTCCGCGCCACGCAGAAGTCGAGGCCGCCGCCGTCGAGCATCCAGCGCACCTGGTCGGCGAGCAGCAGCAGCGTGGCCAGCGCCGGCGTGTTGTAGGTCTGCTCCTTGCGCGAGTTCTCGAGCGCGGTGGCCAGGGAGAGGAAGTCGGGGATCCAGCGGTCGCCGGCGTCGAGCTCCTCGATCCGCTCGATCGCGGCGGGCGAGACCAGGGCGAGCCAGAGGCCCCCGTCGGAGGCGAAGGACTTCTGCGGCGCGAAGTAGTAGACGTCGGCCTGGCCCGCGTCGAGCGGGAGGCCGCCCGCGCCGCTCGTGGCGTCGATCGCCACCAGCGCGTCGCCGGCGTCCGCGGGCCGCTCGACGCCGACCATCACGCCGGTGGAGGTCTCGTTGTGCGCCCAGCCGATGAGGTCGACGGACGGGTCGCCGGCCGGCGCGGGCGCGTCGCCCGGCTCGGCGGCGAGGATCGCCGGGTCGGCCAGGAACGGGGCCTTGCGGGTGCAGGCGGCGAACTTCGCGGAGAACTCCCCGTAGGTGAGGTGCAGCGCGCGCTCGCGGACGAGGCCGAGGGTGGCGGCGTCCCAGAACGCGGTCGTCCCGCCGTTGCCGAGGATCACCTCGTAGCCCTCGGGCAGGGCGAAGAGCTCGGCCAGCCCGGCGCGGATCTCGGCCACCACCGCCTTGACCGGGGCCTGGCGATGCGACGTGCCCATGAGGGCGGCGCCCGCGCCGGCCAGGTGGGCGAGCTGCTCGGGGCGGACCTTCGAGGGGCCGGCGCCGAAGCGGCCGTCGGCGGGCCGGAGCGATTCGGGGATCTGCAAGAGGGTGGCGGGGCTGGACATTGAGCTCCTTGGAGAGGGAGTCGGAGGATAGGCTCCGCGGGTGGCCACCGACGCGAGCGCCCGACCGGGACTCGGCCTCGACGAACAGCTGTGCTTCGCGCTGTACGCCGCCTCCCGGGCGGTGCGCGCCCGGTACCGGCCGCTGCTCGACGAGCTCGGGCTGACCTACCCCCAGTACCTGGTGCTGCTCGTCCTCTGGGGCGAGGGCGCCACCTCGGTCCACGGCCTCGGCGAGCGCCTGCGGCTGGACTCCGGCACCCTCTCCCCCGTGCTCAAGCGGCTCGAGGCAGCCGGGCTCGTCGTCCGGCGCCGCGGCGTCCCCGACGAACGCTCCGTCGAGGTCTCCCTCACCCACGCGGGGACGGCGCTACGTCGCCGGGCCGAGCGCGTGCCGCCGCAGATCGCCGTGGCCACCGGGCTCGACGGCGAGGAGTCGCGCCGGCTGATCGCCGAGCTCGAGGCGCTCACCGAGCGCCTCGCACGCGCCCGTTAGAACTCCGTCTCGATCCAGTCCATCTTCGAGCGCAGCTCCTTGCCGGTCGTCTCGACCTGCGAGCGGGCCTGCTCCTCGCGCATGCGCAGGAAGCTCTCCTGCCCCGCGCGGTTCTCGGCGATCCACTCGCGGGCGAACTGGCCCGACTGGATCTCCGCGAGGATCGCGCGCATGTTCGCGCGGGTCTCGTCGGTGATGACGCGCTTGCCGCGCGTGTAGTCCCCGTACTCGGCCGTGTTCGAGATCGAGTAGCGCATGCCGGCCAGGCCCTTCTCGTACATCAGGTCAACGATCAGCTTGAGCTCGTGGAGGCACTCGAAGTAGGCCATCTGCGGGTCGTAGCCCGCCTCGACGAGCGTGTCGAAGCCGGCCTGGACGAGCTCGGAGGCGCCGCCGCAGAGGACGGCCTGCTCGCCGAAGAGATCCGTCTCGGTCTCCTCGCGGAAGGTCGTCTCGATCACCCCGCCGCGGGTGCAGCCGATGCCCTTGGCGTAGGCGAGCGCGACGTCCTTGGCGGTGCCGCTCGCGTCGGCGTGGACGGCGATGAGGCCGGGGACGCCCGAGCCCTCGAGGAACTGGCGGCGGACGAGGTGGCCGGGCCCCTTCGGGGCGGCGAGGGAGACGTCGACGCCGGGCGGCGGCTTGACCGTCTCGTAGTGGATGGAGAAGCCGTGGCCGAACATGACGTGATCGCCCTGGGCGATGCTGTCGGCGATCTCGGCCTCCCAGACCTCGCCGTGCTTCTCGTCGGGGAGGAGGACCGTCACGATGCTCCCGCGCGAGGCGGCGTCGGCGATCGGGAGCACCTCGAGGCCCGCCGCCTCGGCCTGGGCGACGCTGCCTGACCCGGGCCGGAGGCCGACGACGACGTCCACGCCCGAGTCCTTGAGGTTCTGGGCGTGGGCGTGGCCCTGGGAGCCGAAGCCAAGGATGGCGACCGTCTTGCCCTGCAGGTGGGCGAGGTCGGCGTCGTTGTCGTAGAACATGGCCGCGATCCTAGGCGGTGGCGGCGGCGACCCACGTTGCGGCGGGGATGGCGATCGCGCCGGTGGCCGGGTCCGTGAAGGGCTCCGCCGCCGCCTCCACGGCGACCAGGACCTCGCCGAGCTCGTCGGGATCCAGGCGGTCGACCGTCTCGGCGAAGCTCGAGGACATGTCGCGCTGCGAGGCCCACCAGTGGTCGAAGTCGTCGAAGGTGAGCGCGAAGTCGACGCGCTCCACGGCCAGGTCCTCGACGAAGCCGGCCGTCGCGAGGGCGTCGACGACGCGGCCACGCTCCGCCCAGGCGAACTGGCCCGGCGCGTCGGGGGCGGGGCGCTCGGCGTGTCCGCGGCGCACGAGCTCGCGGCCGGGCAGCGCGCTCCAGAGGTTCTCCTCCGGGCCGAGCCAGGCGGCGAGGACGACGCGACCGCCCGGCCTGAGGACCCGCCGCGTCTCACGCAGCGCGGCCT
>CALMNS010000219.1 GCA_937871635.1 uncultured Solirubrobacter sp. | reverse complement strand
GGTCTTGAGGAACTTGCCGACCCACAGCCCGCCCGTGTAGCGCGCGCCTCGGAGGGTCGGCAGCACGTGGTTCGTGCCGACCGCCTTGTCCCCGTAGGCCACGGTGGCCTCCTCCCCGAGGAAGAGCGAGCCGAAGTTGCGCAGGCGGTCGCGGTACATCGCGAGCTTGTCGACGGCGACCTGCACCTCGAGGTGCTCGTTGGCGGCGTCGTCGGCGAGGGCGATCGCCTCCTCGTCGTCGCTCGCGATCGCCACCCACCCGTGGTCCCGCCAGGCGGCGCCGGCCACGCCGGCCGTCGGCCACGTCTCGAGCAGCCGCTCGACCTCCGCCATGACCCGGCGCCCGACGTCCTCGCCGATGGCGATCACGCCGGCCGGGCTGTCGGGCCCGTGCTCGGCCTGGCCGAGGAGGTCGGCCGCGACCAGGGTCGGATCGGCGGTGTCGTCGGCGATCACCAGCACCTCAGTCGGGCCCGCCAGCAGATCGATGCCCACCCGGCCGAACAGCTGGCGCTTGGCTTCGGCGACGTAGGGGTTCCCGGCGCCGACCAGCATGTCGACCGCCGGGACGCCCTCGATCAGCCCGAAGGCCATCGCCGCGAGGGCCTGCACCCCGCCGAGGCACAGCACGGTGTCGGCACCCGAGGTGCGCATCGCGTAGAGCATGGCCGGATGGATCCCACCCTCGCGCTGCGGCGGTGCGCACGCCACCACGTGCTCGACGCCGGCGACCTTCGCCACGCACACCGTCATGAAGGAGGAGGCCAGCATCGGATAGCGACCCCCCGGCACGTAGGCGCCGACCGCGCCGACGGGGATGTGGCGGTGGCCGAGCACCACCCCCGGTCCCATCTCGACGCGAAGATCGACGAGCGTGTCGCGCTGCGCTTGCGCGAACCGGCGGACCTGGTCCTGGGCGAAGGCGATGTGCGCCTTGAGGTCGTCGTCGAGCCCCGCGGACGCGCGCTCGAAGGCGTCGTCGTCGACGACGAACGAGGGCGGGTCCCACCCGTCGAGCGCCTGCGAGATGCGACGGACGCCGTCGACGCCGTCGCGCTCGATCTCGCGCAGCAGGTCAGCGACGCGCTGCTGCACTTCGTCGGTCGCCGCGACGGTGGGCGGGCTGGGTAGCTTGAGGTACATCCCTGCGGCTCCCTCTCGTCGGTTTTCCGGCCTCAAACCGGCGCGCGGCGCGGCCTTCTCTCTGGCAGTCTACATACGTATGTCACCGCGCGTAGGTCGCCGTGCCGGCTGATCGCTCGTCCGTCGTCCCGACCCGGGCACCCACCAGCCATGACGTGGCGGCCGCCGCGGGCGTCTCGCAGCCCACCGTGTCCCGCGCCCTGCGCGACGACCCCCGCGTGGCCAAGTCGACCCGGGAGCGCGTTCGCCTCAGGGCCGAGGAGCTCGGCTACGTGCCGAGCGACCGCGGACGGAGCCTGTCGACGCGCCGCACGGGGCGCATCGGCGTCGTCGTCGAGGATCTCAACAACCCCTTCTACCTCGAGCTGCTCGACGCCCTGCACGAGCGCCTGGACCGTTCCGAGGCCCGGATGACGGTCCTCGCCCCCGGCCTTCGCGATCCGGAGCGCGTCGAGCACCTCGCCGACGGCTCGATCGACGGCGTGGTGCTGACGACCACCCTGCTCGACTCGTCGCTGCCGGCGCAGCTGACCCGTTACGGGTTCCCGTTCGTGCTGTTGAACCGCCTCGTGGACGACGTCGCCGCCGACAGTTGCTCGGCCGACAACCACGGGGGCGCGGAGGCGGTCGCCCGCGCCATGGTCGACCGCGGGCACCGCCGCATCGGCGCGATCTTCGGACCCACGGAGACCAGCACCGGCCGCGACCGCGAGCGCGGGTTCCGCGCCGCACTCGCCGGCTGCGGCCTGCCGCTCGACGAGGCGCTGGTCCGGCGCGGGCGCTTCAGCTTCGCCGACGGCCAGCGTCACCTCGGCGAGCTGCTGCGCGCGGAGCGCCGGCCGACCGCGGTGTTCTGCGCCAACGACGTCATCGCCCTCGGCGCGTACGACACGACGCTCCGGCTCGGCGTCTCCGTGCCCGGGGAGCTCAGCCTCGTCGGGTTCGACGACATCCAGATGTCCGGGTGGGCGGCCTTCGAGCTGACCACCGCGCGCCAGGATCTGCGGCGCATGGTCGGCACCGCGGTCGACCTGCTGCTCGAGCGCCTCGCCGATCCGCACGCGCCGCCTCGGCAGGTGGTGCTGCCGGCCGAGCTCGTGCACCGCACGAC